>NZ_JBGNYC010000006.1:0-133456 GCF_051844275.1 Cellulosimicrobium sp. CpK407 | reverse complement strand
GCGCGATGCGCTCCGGGAGGTGCGTCAGGCCTCGAGGATCAGGGTGACCGGGCCGTCGTTGACGAGCTCGACGGCCATGTGCGCGCCGAACCGTCCGGTCGCGACCTCGATCCCGCGCTCGCGCAGCCGTGCCACGACCGCCTCGACCAGGGGCTCGGCGACGGGCCCGGGGGCTGCTCCGTTCCACGACGGCCGGCGGCCCTTCTTCGTGTCGGCGTAGAGCGTGAACTGGCTGACGACCAGCACGGGTGCGCCCTCGTCCTGCACCGACCGCTCCCCCGCGAGAATCCGGAGCTCCGCGATCTTGCGCGCGATCGTCTCGACCTGCGCGTCGCCGTCGTCGTGCGTCACGCCGACGAGCGCGAGCAGCCCGGGACGGTCGATCGCCCCGACGACGACCTCCGTCGTGCCGTCGTCGGCCACGACGCTCACGCTCGCGCGCGAGACGCGCTGCACGACGGCCCTCACGAGCGACGCTCCGCGTCATCCGTCGGCGCGGCGGACGCGCCGTCGAGGACCGGCCGCACGACGCCCACGGGCCGGCCCGCGCCGAGCACGGGCACGTCGCCGAGCGCGGTCAGCGCCGCGTCGTCGACCCCCGCCACGCCGAGCGCGCCGAGGCGTCGGAGCGCGGCGGCGAGCACCGCGGGCCGCGGGCGGGAGCCGCCGTCGAGCACCTTGAAGGCGAGGGCGCTGCCGTCGGGCAGGCCGGCGCCGTAGACGCCGTCCGCACCGTCCTTGGCGACCAGGCCGGGTACCGCGCGCATCGCGAGCGTCGCGTCCCGGCCCGTCCCGCCGACCATCTCCGGGAACGCCGCCATCGCGCGCGCGACGTGCGCCTCCGGCGAGCGCGGGTCGCGCTCCGGGGCTGCCGCAAGCCGCCCGAACGCCCGCGCCAGACCGCGCACGGTCGTCGAGAAGAGTGGCGCGCCGCAGCCGTCGACGGTCACGTGCGCGACCGGCACGCCGGTCGCCTCGGCGACGGTCTCGCGGACCGCGACCTGCAGCGGGTGGTCGACGTCCAGGTAGGTGGCGGTGTCCCAGCCGGCGGCGACGCATGTCGCGAGCATCGCCGCGTGCTTGCCGGAGCAGTTCTGCGTGATCGACGACGGCCCGTGGCCCTCGAGCTGCCACGTGAACGCGGCGGGCGGGTGGAGCGGCATGTCGGGCGTGTTCCGCAGCGCCGACTCGTCGAGCCCGGCGCCGTCGAGGATCTCCCGGACGCCGGCGAGGTGCTCCGGCTCCCCGTTGTGGCTCGCCGCGGCGAGCGCCAGGAGGCGGGGTGGCAGGACGAGCCCGTGCCGCAGCATCGCGACGGCCTGGAACGGCTTGACGCTCGACCGCGGCCAGATCACGGCGTCGGCGTCGCCACGCTCCAGGACCGGCTCGCCGTCGCCGCTCAGCAGGACGAGGTGCCCGGCGTGGACCGACTCGACGAGGTCGCCCCGGACGACCTCCGCGAGCGGGACGGCGGCGCGCTCGACCCCGCCGTGGACGTGCGCGGTCACCGGCGCGTCACCAGCCGCCCGGGCGGCCGGACGACCCGTTGCCGCGGCCGTTGCCGTACGGCTGGAGCCGCGGGCGCACGTCGACGAGGTAGACGATCGCCGCGACGACCGCGATGAGCCCGATGAAGCCGAGGTTCACACCGCCGCCGAGGGGCAGCGAGAGGAACCCGAGGGCCGCGGCGACCGCGAGGATCGCGAGCCAGATCGGCTTGGTCAGCTTCCCCTCGGCCGTGAACGCTCCGGCCGGACGCCGGATCGCGTCGACGAGCGCGAAGAGCTGCGTCCCGAACACGACGAGCGAGAGCGCGAGGTAGACGATCCACTGCAGCGACCCGATGATTCCCACGGGCACGAGCCTACGGTCTGGCGAGGGGCCACGGCACCACCCGCAGCCCGACCGACCGCGCGGCGGTCACCACGTGCGGGTCCCAGGCCGCGACGATCGTGTCGTCGTGCGCGACGGCGAGGGCGCTCGCCACGTGCACCGCGTCGTTGCTGCGCAGCGCACCGGCCGCGACGAGCGCCGACGCGCGGTCGGCGACCTCGCCCGAGACCTCGACGACGTGGAGCGCGGGGTACAGCTCGTCCCACGCGCCGAGGGCGCTCGCGTGGCCCGGGCCGTCGAGCACGCCGGCGCGGGCGCCGGCGGCGAGCGCCGCCCGCACCTCGACGTCGGCGAGGCGGCTCGTCACGACGACGTCCGCCCGGTTCCACAGGCGGCTGGCCAGCGCGGAGCCGACCTCGGGGACGCAGAGCTTCACGAGGGCGCTCGCGTCGAAGTAGACCAGGGCCATCGGGGCCTCAGCGCCGGATCCGACGGACGAGCGCGGCGACGCCGCCGCCACGACCCCCACGGACGCCGTCGGACGACCGCGCCCCGTCCGTCGTCGCGGGTCGCGCGCCGGCGTCGCGGCCCGCGGGGACCACGTGGACCGGGCGCTCGCCCGCCGGCGGGACCAGCACGCCGTCGCGCACGAGCTCGGTGACCAGGTCTGCCGTCGCGACGCCCGTCAGCCGGGCGACGGGGACGCCGCGCTCGGTGATGACGACCTCCTCGCCCTCCCTGGCCCGCTCGATCCACGACTTGAGCTCGGCGCGCAGGGCGCTGACGGGGACCTCCATGCCCCGACGGTACCGGCCCGGGGCTCCGCTGTGCAGGGTGAAGAACGTCCGGTTCGCCCCGACGGGCCGGGATGGTCCGCTCAGAGCTCGGGAAGGGCGTCGCGCGCCTGCTGCGGCGACGCCCCGGCCGCCTCCAGGAGGTCGACGATGGGCGACCGCACGAGCATGACGAGCGACTGCACCTGCCAGTCGCCGTCGCCGAGCGCGTGCGGGTCCGCGCTGTGCGCGACCTCGAGGAGGACCTCGCGCGCGACGGCCGGGTCGCGGCCGGCGCCGACCGCTTCCGCGAGCACGTGCACCCCGGCGCCGAACCGGGCGACGAGGTCCGCGACCGCGTCGAGCTCCCGCTCGTCCGGCCCGCCCGCGACCGGCATCGCACGCCGCGCCAGGACGCGCACGCTGTGCATGGCGCGGTCCACGAGGACGGCCTGTCGCTCGAGCCCGCCGAGCTCGTCGCGGTGCCGCAGCCCGGCCGCGGTGACGCGTGCGAGCTCCCGCGCCGACGACGCCGCCGACTGCCAGTCCTCGAGCGCTCCCTCGGAGGCGCGGCCCTTGACGAGCGCCGCCTCGAGGTCGGCGCGGTCGCGTCTGCGCAGCCCTCGCGCGAGGACGTCGAGGACGGCGGCGAGCTCCGTCGTCGCCTCGGCACCCAGCAGCCGGGGACGACGGCGGGGGTCGCCGGGCGTGAGCGCCGCGACCGCGAGCGCGACGGCCCCGCCCACCAGCGCGTCCGTCCACCGCCCGAGCGGGCCGCCGGCCTGCGCCGCCGGGAGCCCGACGATAACGATCGCCTGCACGCCGGCCTGCGTCGTGAGCATCGCGCCGCGGTCGATGAAGCGGGCCGCGAGCGCGGAGACGGCGAGCACGACGGCGACCTGCCACCACCCGGAGCCGATCGCGTGGACGACGAGGTCCCCGAGCCCGACGCCGATCGCGACCCCGACCGCGAGCTCGAGGACGCGGCGGAGCTGCCGGTCCTGGCTGAACCCGAGGCACACCCACGCGGAGACGGGGGCGAAGAAGGGAGCGGTGTGGCCGAGACCGTACCGGGCGATGCCGAACGCGAGGCCCGCGGCGGCCGACGCCTGGAGGATGGGCCACAGCGCCACGCGGACGCGTGAGACGCCCTGCCGGATCCGGGCGCGCAGGAGGAGCCGGCGCCACGCGGTGCGGGCGACGTCGACCGCGCCGGGTCCGGAGTCCGGGCCCGGCGGGCGCCCGGACGCCGGCCCCGCGGTCACAGCATGCTCGTCGGCGCGCCCTCGCCGCGGGGCGTGATCCCCCGGCCGACGGGGCCGCGCGGGGCGGGACGGTCGACCGAGACGCCCTCGCCGGGCACCACGACCTCCTGCGCCGCGGAGATCGCGCCACCGTCGCAGTCGACCAGGAGCTCGGCGTCCTCGGGGACGCTGCGCTTGAGGACGGCGAGCGCGATCGGGCCGAGCTCGTGGTGGCGCGCGACCGACGTCACGGCGCCGACGGGCCGCCCGTCGAGCGTGACCTCGGCGCCGGGCGCGGGCAGCAGGTGCCCCGAGCCGTCGAGGTGCAGCATCACGACCCGGCGCGGCGGGCGCCCGAGGTTGTGCACGCGCGCGATCGTCTCCTGGCCTCGGTAGCAGCCCTTGTGGAGGTGGACGGAGGTGCGCAGCCAGTCGGTCTCGTGCGGGATCGACCGGTGGTCGATCTCGGTCGCGAGCCGCGGCCGCCACGCCTCGACGCGGGCGGCCTCGCTCGCCCACGTGCCGACGAGCCGCCACCCGGCCGCCTCGCGCGCGGCGACGGCGTCGGCCAGCTCGGCCCGCGGCACCAGCACGAGCCGCCACGGCCGCTCCCGGCCCGGGTGCTCGTCCTCGGGCGGGCCGTACCGCGTGCCGCCGCCGATGACGCGCGGCCACGGGTCGCGCCACGTGACCGGCTCGCCCTCCGCGCCCTCGGCGTCGACGGGCTCGCCGAGCGCCGCCCACGCGTCGGTGGCGTCGGAGATCTCGACCCGGAGCATGAACTTCATCCGGTCGAGCCAGGCGGCGAGGTCGGCGGCGTGCGAGCGCTCGGTGACGAGCCAGGTCGTCTCGCCGTCGTCGACGACGGACGCCGCGTGCTCGACGTGCCCCTGCGGGGAGAGGACGAGCAGCTCCGTCGACGTGCGCGGGGAGAGGTTCGTCAGGTCCTGCGACGTGATGGAGTGCAGCCAGCTCAGCCGGTCGGGACCCGTGACCGTGACGACGCCGAGGTGCGACTGGTCGACGACGGCACCGCCCGTGCGCAGCGCGCGCTGCTCCCCCGTCGGGTCGCCGTAGTGCCAGGCGACGCCCTCGTCGGGGCCGGTCGCGGGCACCGCGCCGTGGCGGGACAGGAGCGGGCTGGTGTAGCCGGTGGTCACGGGTGGTCCTCCTTCGTCGACGCGTCCGGGCGTGCGGGCGCGCTCGTCCGTCGGCCCGCGGGTCAGGTCGTCGGGCGCCGGGTCAGCTTCGCGGACGCGTACGACTGCAACGGCTCACCGAAGGCCGCCAATTCCCACACCCACAGGAGCTGGCCCTCGACGAACCCGTACAGCCGCTTCGAGGCCGTGACCTCCGACGCGGTGGACGTGCGGGCGATCAGGTCGCTCGCCAGGTCCACGCGGCCGTTGCCGACCGCTCCGAGGTACACGGACACGCGGCCCGCGGGGTCGGCGATCAGCACCTCGAGCGGGTGCCGGTCGTCCTCGAGCCCGTCGGGCCGGTCGGTGGACACGCGCCAGTAGCCCGTCTCGGTGGACCACACGGGGGCGTCCGACGCCGCGGCGTCCAGCGTCGCGGCGTCGCGCTCGGGCCACGCGCCCTCGTCGGGGACGGTCTCCGGCACCTCGGTCTCGAGGAGTCGCAGGGTCGACTCGTAGCGTAGGTACGGGCCGCCGTCGTGGTCGAACACGACGTCGTGGACGAACGGCGTCTCCTCGATGCCCGGGTACTTGACGACCCCCTCGCCGCGCCAGCTCCCGACGAGCCAGGCGAGCGGGTAGACCTCGGGCGCGAGCCCCTCGGGGAACTCGAACGGCATCAGCGACCACCTCTCGGAGTCGGGCGGGGCGACGTGCGGGGGGCGGGGCTCGCCCCGCGCGGCAGCGTCAGCGCTGGCCCTTGTAGAGCTTGTAGACGACGTACCCCGCGAACCACGTGATGGTGACCGTCGCCGCGAGGAGCAGGCCGAGGAAGATCAGCTCGAGAGTGTGCGGACTCATGCGCCCGATCCTACCGGCCGGGCGGGACGACCACGCCGCGGACGGGGAAGGCGCCGACGGGGAGGGCTACGCTCGGCCGCGTGACCGACATCGTGCCGCCGCCCGCGGCTCCCCGTCAGCGCTCGCTCGTCGTCAAGGCCACCTCGGGGCTCGACCGCCCCGAGGCCGCCAACCAGGCGTTCACCGTCGCCGCCGCGGCGGTCGCGGCAGGCGTCGAGGTGAGCGTGTGGCTCACGGGCGAGGCCGCGTGGTTCGGGCTGCCCGGGCGTGCGGCGGAGCTTGAGCTGGAGCACGCCGCCCCGCTGCCCGACCTGCTCGACGCCGTGCTCGCCGCCGGCACCCTCACCGTGTGCACGCAGTGCGCGGCGCGCCGCGGGATCACGGCCGACGACGTGCTGCCCGGCGTGCGGATCGCCGGCGCGGCGGTGTTCGTCGAGGAGGCGCTGCGCGAGGGCGCACAGGCCCTCGTCTACTGACCCGCGGCCGACCGCACCGGTTCACCGGCGCGTCAGCCCGCGAGCGCGTCAGCCCGGGAGCGTCAGCGCGCGGGAGCGACCCGGCGCAGCAGCAGGTACAGCTCGCACCCCAGGCACAGGCCGAACGCGGCGTTGAGGACGGCGGCCACGAGCGCGAGCGCCGCCGCGGCGGGCACGGCCGCCTCGACGCCGAGCAGCCCCAGCACGACCCCCGCGCCGGTGATGACGAGGCCGACCGCCTGCGCGAACCGCGGCGGCCTCGGGTCCTCGCGCTCCGCCGTCGGGCCGATGCGCGGGAGCACGACCACGCGGTAGACCCACGCCTGCCACGTGCCCTGCGCGCCCCGGATCGCGCCGAGCAGGAAGCTCGCCGCGACGAGCGCGAGCAGCACGAGCGCGGCGGGCGACGTCCACAGGAGGATGACGACCGCGAGCAGCAGCGCCGTGATGCCCGCCCCCGCACGCGGCCCCCGCGGGTCGATGCCGGCGGGCGCAGTCCCGCGCTCCGTCGTGGCGTCGCCTCGCCCAGCCTGGTCGCTCATGCGGTCTCCTCCGGTGCGGCCGTCGGGGACGGCGTGGGTCAGGCGTCGTGCGCGGTCGCGGAGGCCGCTCCCGCGTCCGCGACGGCGAGCGCCGCGAGCGCCTGGGCGCGGTTCATCCCCCCGCTCGCGCGGGCGACCTCCCGACCCTCCGCGTCGAGCACGAGGACGGTCGGCGTGCGCAGTATGCCGAATGCTCGCACCAGGTCGAGGTGGTCGTCGACGTCCATCTCACGATGCGTCACGTCGTCGTGCGCCGCGCTGACCTCGCCGAGGACGCGCGCCGTCGCCCGGCACGGCGCGCACAGCTCGGCCGAGAACTGCACGAACGTGCCGCGCGCACCCAGCACGACGCCGTGGGCGGGCCAGTCGAAGGACGCCGCGCCGTCGTCGGTCGCGGACCCGGACGTCGTCGTGCGCGGCGCGCGCACGACCCCCTGGCGCCGCTGCCACCACACGCCGAGGGCGAGCGTCGCGAGCAGGGTCGCGCCGAGGAGCACGACGGGGAGCACCGACGGCGTCATCCCACGATCACCCGGCCCACCACGAAGATCAGCGTCCCGCCGACCGCGACCGGCAGCGCCGTCGCGGAGAACGCGCCGAGGCGCCCCCGCAGCTCCGGGAGCTGGTCGAAGAGCGCGTGGAGCGACGCGACGAGCAGGCCCGCGACGACGCCGGACCAGACGCCGCTCAGCAGGTCGAGGTCGGGCATGACGTACCCGACGGCACCGCCCGCGGCGACCGCGAGCCCCAGGGTGAGCGCGGCGTTGGTCCAGCCGCCCAGCGGCAGCGCCGAGACCGCGGAGGCGACGGCCAGCGCGACCGCGCACGTCACGACCAGGGACTCGCCCGCGTCGGTGCGTCCCGTCGCGATCCAGCCCGCGCACGACGTCGCGACGACGATCCCGCTCACGGTCCCGACGAGCGACTCGACCAGCCGCGGGCGCCCGTCGCGGCGCAGGAGCTCGGCGACGAACGCGAGCACCACGGCGAGCGCGAGCACCACGGGCAGGTGCCGCAGCGCGGGCTCGCCGTGCGTCGCGGCCGTGGCACCCACGGCGCCGAGCCCGGCGATCGCGATGACGACGCGCGTCCCGCCGTGCACGGGGATGTCGAGCAGGCGCGGCCACCCGATCGCGACGATCAGGGCAAGGGCCCCCGACGCCGCGGCGAGCGGGAGCGGGCCGAAGAACGCGGCGACGGCGATGCCCGCGGCGAGGCACGCCGTGACGACGGCCCGGGTCGAGAGGTCCACGCGGTCAGCGCCCCGTTCGGGGGTCGCGGGAGGGCGTCGGGTCGTGCAGCACGCCTCAGAGTGTCGCAGAGTCTCCCGCCGGACCGCCTACCGGCCCGGCACGCGCACGGCCGTGGAACGTTCGCCGTGTCCGCGCCCGGCACGCGATACGGTAACCATCCACGGACCGAGAACGTGGCCGATGACGTGGCGAGCCCCGCAGAGGTACGTCCCGGCCCGGTCGCCACGCGTCGACGCCCGGGGGCGCCGCCCGCGCCCCGCGACCCGGAAGGAGGTGCCGGATGGCAGACCTGCTCATCCTCACCCCCGCGACAGGCGGTTCTGTCGAGGTCCTGCCTGCCCTCGGCCTGCTCTCGCACCGCATCCGAGTCCTTCCCATGGAGCCGTCGGCGCTCGTCGACGCCCCGGACTCCGACGTCGTGCTGCTCGACGCGCGGCGCGACCTCGTCGCGGCCCGCACCACGTGCCGCCTCCTGCACGCCACCGGGCTCACCGTCCCGCTCGTGCTCGTCCTCACCGAGGGCGGCCTGACCGTCGTCACGGCGGAGTGGGGGGCTGACGACCTCCTCCTGGAGGGCGCCGGCCCGGCGGAGGTCGAGGCCCGGCTGCGCCTCGTCGTCGAGCGGTCCGCGCGCGGCCCGGCCGAGGACGGTCCGCAGGAGATCGCGGCGGGCGAGCTCGCGATCGACGCGAGCGGCTACACCGCACGGCTGCGCGGCCGGCCCATCGACCTCACCTACAAGGAGTTCGAGCTCCTCAAGTACCTCGTGCAGCACCCCGGCCGCGTGTTCACCCGCGCCCAGCTGCTCCAGGAGGTGTGGGGGTACGACTACTACGGCGGCACGCGGACCGTCGACGTCCACGTCCGGCGCCTGCGCGCCAAGCTCGGCCCCGAGCACGAGCAGCTCATCGGGACGGTGCGCAACGTCGGGTACCGGTTCGACCCGCCGAAGGACCGCCGCCCCGCCGAGGGGGCGGAGGACGCCGGGGCGGGCACCGCCGGGTCGTCGGCCGACAGCGGGCCCGGGACCCCGGTAGGTTCGTCCGGGTGACGCCCGACCCCTCCGACTTCACGTCCGCGCTGCCCGACGGCCCCTGGCGCCATGAGCTCGTCCCGGCCAACGGCGCGCGCTTCCACGTCGCGCTCGCCGGTCCCGAGGACCGCGGGGTGCGGGACCCCGGGCCGCCGCTCGTCGTCCTGCTCCACTCCTTCCCGCAGTTCTGGTGGGCGTGGCGCCACCAGATCGAGCCGCTCGCCGCGGCGGGCTACCGCATCGCCGCGATGGACGTCCGGGGCGTCGGCGCCTCCGACAAGCCGCCGATCGGCTACGACGCCCCGACCCGCACGCGCGACATCGCGGGGGTCGTGCGCTCGCTCGGGTCCGGACGCGCCGTCGTCGTGGGCCACGGCACGGGCGGAAGCCTCGCCTGGGCGATGGCTGCGCTCCAGCCCGCCGTCACGGCCGGCGTCGCCGCGTTCTCCGCGCCGCATCCCGCGCGGCTGCACACCTCCGCCCGCCGTCTGCTCACGCCCGCCGCGCTGCGTCAGCTCGCGTTCTACCAGGTGCCCACGCTGCCCGAGCGCGCGCTCGTCCGCGGCGACCTCGTGGCCGAGGTGCTCGCGACCGGGGCGGCCACGCCCTTCGCGCCCGACGTCGTCGACACGTACCGCACGGTCATGCGCATCCCGTTCGCGGCGCACACCGCCATGGAGTCGCTGCGCTGGGCGGTGCGCTCGACCCCTCGCCCGGACGGCCGTCGCTTCCTCGCCGCGCTCCGCCGCCCGATCGACGTCCCCGCGCTGCAGGTCCACGCCGAGGAGGACGGCCTCGTGCGACGCGACCTCGCGGACGCAGACGGCGCCGCGCTCGCCCGCGACTTCCGCTTCGAGGTCGTGGACGGTGCCGGCCACTACCTCCCCGAGGAGGCGCCCGACGCCGTGACGGAGCTGCTGCTCGACTGGCTCCCGCGCGCGGTCTAGCCGGGGACCTCAGCTCGTCTTGACGAGCTTCGCCGCCTTGACCGGGTCGACCTCGCCGACGCCGAAGGACGGGCACCAGCGGGCGATCGTGCACGCGCCGCACGCGGGCTTGCGCGCGAAGCACACCCGCCGGCCGTGGAAGATCAGCCGGTGCGAGAGCATCGTCCACTCCGACTTCTCGATGAGACCGCCGACGACCTGCTCGACCTTGACCGGGTCCTCCTCGGTGGTCCAGCCGAGACGGCGCACGAGCCGGCCGAAGTGGGTGTCGACCGTCAGCCCCGGCACGCCGAACGCGTTGCCCAGCACGACGTTCGCCGTCTTGCGACCCACGCCCGGCAGGGTCACGAGGTCCTCCAGGCGTCCCGGCACCTCGCCGTCGTAGCGCTCGACGAGCGCCTGGCCGATGCCGATGACCGACTGCGCCTTGGCCCGGAAGAACCCGGTGGGGCGCAGCAGCTCCTCGAGCTCCTCCCGGTCCGCGCCCGCGTACGCCGCGGCGTCCGGGTAGCGCGCGAACAGCGCCGGGGTCGTGAGGTTGACGCGCTTGTCCGTGGTTTGCGCGGACAGGACGGTCGCGACGAGCAGCTCGAGCGGCGTCGTGAAGTCCAGCTCGCAGTGCGCGTCCGGATAGGTGACCGCGAGCTCGCGGTTGGTGCGGCGCGCCCGCCGGACGAGGGCGAGGTGCGACTCGGGCTTCGGCGCCCCCGTGCGGGCCGGCTCGGTGGTGGTCACGGACCCACCGTAGCCGCCGCCCCCGACACCCGAGTTGCAGCCGTAGGGCAGACTTGTCCTGGAACATTTCCGAGGACGAGACGATAGGACACCCCGCGTGGACGACGACGTTGTGCTCTCCGCCCCCCTGTTCGCGACGATGGACGCGGACGAGACGCGCACCCTCTTCGAGTCGATGCAGCAGATCGAGCTCTCCCGCGGCGACGTGCTGTTCCGCGAGGGCGAGCCGGGCGACCGCCTCTACGTGATCGCGAGCGGCAAGATCAAGCTGGGGCGCCGCTCCAACGACGGCCGCGAGAACCTCCTGTCGATCCTCGGCCCCGGCGAGATGTTCGGCGAGCTCTCTCTGTTCGACCCGGGCCCCCGCACCGCCACCGCGAGCTCCGTCGCCGACTCCGTCATCTACGAGCTCGGGCACGACCAGCTCGTCGAGTGGATCGAGAAGCACCCGAGCGTCGCCAAGCACCTGCTCAACGCCCTCGCGCGCCGGCTGCGCCGCACGAACGAGACGCTGGCCGACCTCGTGTTCTCCGACGTGCCGGGCCGCGTCGCCAAGGCGCTCCTGGACCTGTCGACGCGCTTCGGCGAGGAGACGGACGAGGGCATCCGCGTCGCGCACGACCTCACGCAGGAGGAGCTCGCGCAGCTCGTCGGCGCGTCGCGCGAGACCGTGAACAAGGCGCTCGCCGACTTCGCGACGCGCGGCTGGGTGCGCCGCGAGGGCCGGGCCGTCGTCCTGCTCGACATGGACCGTCTGGAGCGCCGCGCGCGCTGACCGCCGCACCGACGAGGACGGGGTCGGCGACCGGGTCCGCGAGGACCTGGCCGCCGACCCCGTTCGCGTGCCGGCAGAGGGAGCTACTCCGCGAGCTCCACGACGATCTCGACCTCGACCGGGGCGTCGAGCGGCAGGACCGCGACGCCGACCGCGCTGCGGGCATGGACGCCCGCCTCGCCGAAGACCTCTCCGAGGAGGGTGCTCGCGCCGTTGACCACCCCGGGCTGACCCGTGAACGACGGGTCGCTCGCGACGAACCCGACGACCTTCACGACGCGGGCGACCTGGTCGAGGTTCCCGACGACGTCGTGCACGGCGGCGATCGCGTTGAGCGCGCACTGCCGCGCGAGGGCTGCGGCCTCGGTGGGCGGGACGAGCCCCTCGCCGTCGCCGACCTTGCCCGTCGCGGGCAGGGCGCCGTCCACGAACGGGAGCTGGCCCGACGTGTGGACGTACCGGCCCGAACGCACGGCGGGCACGTAGGCCGCGACGGGCGCCGCCACCGGCGGGAGGGCGAGGCCGAGCTCCGTCAGGCGCGCGGCGATCGTCCCGGCGGGGAACCCCGCCACTACTTCTCCCCGGTCGGGCGCTTGAGGTAGGCGACGAGGCCGTTGCCGTCGGGGCCCGTGACGACCTGGACGAGCTCCCAGCCGTCGGAGCCCCACTGGTCGAGGACGGCCTTGGTGTTGTGGATGATGAGGGGGATGGTCGCGTACTCCCACGTGGTTGCCATGGGGCGAGCGTAGTCGGACGCCGCGGGCATCACCCGCGAGCACCGCCGCGGGATGCTTACACAACCCGCACACCCGCGAGCCCCGGGATCCCGGGGCCCTCCCAGGGTCGCTCCCGTAGGGTTGGCACCATGGCTTCCCCTGTGCGTCCTCGCGGCCGGCAGATCAACGCGTACCAGCTCGTCGCCCTCTTCCTGGCGTTCGTGCTGGTCTCCGGCGTCGGCGGCGTCCTCGCGGCCGGACTGCTCGTCCCGCTCGCCGCCGGGGCGAACACGGCGACCGACACCGCCGTCGAGGTGTTCGACGAGCTGCCGGCGGACCTCGAGCCGGGCCCGCTGTCCGAGCAGTCGCGCATCTACGCCAACGACGGCACGACGCGCCTCGCGACGTTCTACACCGAGAACCGCATCGTGGTCCCGCTGGACCAGGTCTCGGACGCGATGAAGAACGCGGTCATCGCGATCGAGGACAAGCGCTTCTGGGACCACGGCGGCGTCGACGTCGAGGGTCTCCCCCGCGCGGTCGTCAACAACATCACGGGCGGCGACACCCAGGGCGCCTCGACGCTCACGCAGCAGTACGTGAAGAACGTGCTCATCGAGCAGGCGGTCCGCGAGAACGACACCATGGCGCTCTACGAGGCCAACGAGAAGTCGCTCGGGCGCAAGGCGCGCGAGGCCAAGCTGGCCATCGCGCTCGAGAAGAAGATGACCAAGGAGGAGATCCTCCAGGGGTACCTCAACATCGCGCAGTTCGGCCGCTCGGTCTACGGCGTGGAGACGGCGGCGCGGCACTACTTCAACAAGAGCGCGATCGATCTCGACTACGTCGAGGCCGCGACGATCGCGGGGATCACCAAGGCGCCGTCGACGTACGACCCGACCACGGAGCCGGAGAACGCCCAGAAGCGTCGCGACATCGTGCTCAACCAGATGTACCAGCAGGGGTACATCACCCGGGAGGAGTACGACACGGGCCGCGCCCGTCCGATCGCCGAGACGCTCTCCGTCCAGCCGCTCGAGGCGGGCTGCCAGGCATCCGGCGGATCGGCGTTCTTCTGCGACTACGTCACGAAGATCATCATGTCCGACCCGGTGTTCGGCGAGACCAAGGAGGAGCGCCAGACGCTGCTCTACCGCGGCGGCCTCGACATCTACACGACGCTCGACCCCGCCATGCAGGCAGCGGCAGAGCAGCACGCCTCGGCGGCGGTCCCGGCGGACGACCCGAGCCAGATCGAGGACGCGATCGTCACCGTCGAGCCGGGGACCGGCAAGATCCTCGCGATGGCGCAGAACCGCGCGTTCGACAACACCCAGGAGCCCGCGCCGAACACGACGGCGGTCAACTACAGCGTCGACCAGGCCCACGGGTCGTCCAACGGGTTCTCCCCCGGCTCGACGTGGAAGCCGTTCGTGCTCGCCGAGTGGCTCAACCAGGGGCACTCGCTCTACGAGACCGTGAGCGCCAACAAGCGCACCTGGACGATCAACCGCGACTTCCACGCGAGCTGCACGCGGCTCGGGAACGAGAAGTGGACCCCCGCGAACTCCGACGGGCCCGGCAGCGGGTCGATGTCGGTCCTCAAGGCGACGTACAACTCCGTCAACACCGCGTACACCACGATGGCGAGCCAGCTCGACCTGTGCGGCATCGCGACCACCGCGAAGGCCGCCGGGTTCCAGCCGTCGATGCTCCGGGACGAGGGCAACATCGACATCAACGCGTCGATGATCCTCGGCACCCAGAACTCCTCCCCGCTGCAGATGGCCGCGGCGTACGCGACGTTCGCGAGCGGCGGCACGTACTGCTCGCCCGTCGCGATCACCAAGGTCCTCGACTCCGACGGCCAGGAGCTCCCGGTGCCGTCCGCGAACTGCCAGCCCAACGCCATCGACCCGACGGTCGCGAACACGGTCACCTACGCGCTGCAGCAGGTGCTCACGCAGGGCTCCGGGCGCGGCAACGGTCTCGCCGACGGGCGTCCTGCCGCCGGCAAGACCGGCACGGCGAACAACAACACGCACACGTGGTTCATCGGGTACACCCCGCAGGTCGTCACCGCCGTGTGGATCGGCAACGCCGAGAGCGACGTCCCGATGAACGGGCGCTTCACGATCAACGGGAAGACCCGCCCCTACTGGTACGGCTCGAGCCTGGCCGCGCCGACCTGGCGCGACTACATGAACCAGATCCTCGCCGGCCAGCCCGCCCCGGGCTTCGCCGACCCGGACTGGAAGCGGAT
The DNA here is from genome assembly GCF_051844275.1 of Cellulosimicrobium sp. CpK407. NCBI lineage: Bacteria > Bacillati > Actinomycetota > Actinomycetes > Micrococcales > Promicromonosporaceae > Cellulosimicrobium > Cellulosimicrobium sp. CpK407. The sequence goes on along the minus strand of NZ_JBGNYC010000006.1, from coordinate 118,866 downwards.
CAACGCCCCCGCCCCGCCCCCCACGGCGCCGACGACCCCCGAGGGTGGCGGCGACCAGGGCGGCGGCCAGGGTGGTGACCAGGGCGGCGGCGACCAGGGCGGCGGCGACGCCCCCGACGCCGACGCCGGCGGAGGTCGTGGCGACCGCGGTGACCGCGGGAACGGGGCCGGCCGCGACGACGTCGACCTCGGCGAGTGGTTCGGCAACCTCGGCGGCGGGGGGAACGGCTGAGCGCCGTCGGCCCGCGCCGGGCCCTGCGCGGGCTCGGTGCGCTCGCCGCAGTCGGCCTGGCGGGCGTCGCGTACGCGCACGTCGAGACCAAGCTCTTCACGCTCCGCCGGGTGACCGTGCCCGTGCTGCCCGCCGGCACGCCCGACCTGCGGGTGCTCCACGTCTCGGACCTCCACCTGGTCCCCAGCCAGCGGCGCAAGATCGAGTGGGTGCGCTCGCTCGCCGAGCTCGAGCCGGACCTCGTCGTCGACACGGGCGACAACCTCGCGCACGTCGACTCGCTCGAACCCCTGCTGCACGCGCTCGAGCCGCTGCTGTCGGCTCCCGGAGCCTTCGTCATGGGGTCGAACGACTACTACGCGCCCGTCCCCAAGAACCCGGCGCGGTACCTCCTGCCGGACGCGCGCGTGCCGTTCGCGTCCCAGGCACGCCTGCTGCCCGCGGGCGAGCTCGCCGCGGCGATGCGTGACGCGGGCTGGGTCGACCTCACGAACCGTCGCGACGTCCTCGAGGTCGGCGGCGTCCGCCTCGACCTCGTCGGCGTGGACGACCCCCACCTCGACCGGGACGTCTTCCCGGCGCCCACCGCGCCGGACGGCCGCCACGACGGCCCCGAGGCGCCGTCGAGCGACGGACCGGTGCTCCGCGTCGGGGTCACGCACGCCCCGTACCGGCGCGTCCTGGACGCCATGCACGACGACGCCGCGGAGCTGATCCTCGCGGGCCACACCCACGGCGGGCAGCTCTGCGTGCCCGGGTTCGGCGCGCTCGTCACGAACTGCGACATCGACCGACGGCGGGCCAAGGGCCTGCACGGCTGGCCCGGGGCGCGGCCCGACGCACCGGGCGGCGAGGACTCGACGTGGCTCCACGTCTCCGCCGGAGCGGGCACCTCGCCGTACGCGCAGGTGCGGTTCGCGTGCCGACCCGAGGCGACGCTGCTCACCCTGACGGCACGCTGACCGCGGTGCGCGCGCCCTCACCGCGAGGGCGCGCACCGGGTGTCGCCGGGGTCACGGGAATCGAGTTTCGTCGCACGGCACTTCGTCGGCTATTCTGAGCAGGCTTCCCGCGCGGAAGACGAGGACTCCTCGTCGATCGTCGTGCGGACGAGCAACCGGGGTGTGGCGCAGCTTGGTAGCGCGCTTCGTTCGGGACGAAGAGGTCGCAGGTTCAAATCCTGTCACCCCGACCAGGCAGAAGGCCCGGAATCGCCACGATTCCGGGCCTTCGTCATGTCCATCGACAGAGGCCCCGTCCTCAGGACCGGCCCGCACCGAGGCCGGTCGCCGTCCCGGCGGCGTCGCACGGTGGGTCGATCGTCACCCCCGCCGCCTCCGCCTCCCCCACCAGGAGGACGAGGGTGCGCTCCATCGCCGTCGGCTGCAGCTTGCCGACCTGGTGCCCGTGCGGATGGTCGAAGAACGCGAGCAGGCACAGCAGGAGCGTGATGACGAGCGTGACGCTGCCCATGAGCAGGCCCTGCGTCGCGGCACGCTCCGCGGAGTCGGCGAAGAAGAGCAGGAAGACGAAGACGGTCGCGGAGACGACGAAGAGGACGAGCCACAGCGGCAGCGGGATCAGGCCCTCCGCGCCGTGCACACGGGACTGGCGGGCGTCCTCGCGGGCCGCGGTCTGGTCCATCCACCGGTCGTAGGCGGACTGCTGGGTGTCCGACGCGGGGACGACGTCGCGCACGGTCCGGTAGAGCGCGACCCCCCACGGGTTGACGGCCTCGCCGAGCTCGCCGTCCGCCATCTGCTCCCACTCGTTCGCGACGACGTACCGGGCGTAGCAGACGAGCTCACCGGAGAGCCGCGCCGCGTCGTCGGGGGCGAAGAACTGCGCGGTCTCCAGCTGCTGCACGACGATCCGCGCCTCGGCCTCGGCGCCGCTCCTCGCCTCGTCGTAGGACTCGAAGGCGAGGAAGACGATGAAGCCCAGGAGCACGGAGAAGCCCGTGGCAACCACCCCGAAGACCCCGGACGCCCGGTCGCCGTCGCTGAACCGGCTGCCGGCCGGTGCACGCCGCCGGACGAGCAGCATCGTCGCGACCGCCACGGCGACGACGACGGCGGTCACGATCGCGCCGACGACGATGCTCACGGCACCTCCTCCGCGCGGGGACCGCCGCGCGGTGCACGACGGTGCTGTCGTGGACAGCCTGCCCGTGCGCACCGCACGGGGCGTCACGCGAAACGCATGAACGCTGCCACGGCGCGGCGGCGCGAACCGGCGTGCGCCACGCCCAGGGCCGTGCCCGCACCTGCCACCGCACCTCGCACGTCGCACCTCGCACCTCGCACCTCGCACCTCGCACACGATCGCGCGAGACTGGGGCGGTCCGCCCGAGTCCGGGGCACCGAGTCACCGCGGAGGTTCTGATGAGCGCTGGACGTCACGTCGTCGTCGGAGGAGGGCTCGCCGCCGCGAAGGCCGTCGAGACGCTGCGCGACGAGGGCTACGACGGCGGGCTGACCGTCGTCGCGCGCGAGCGGCACCGGCCGTACGAGCGGCCGCCGCTGTCGAAGGACTACCTGCGCGGCGAGGCGGAGCGCGAGTCGGTGTTCCCCCTCTCCGCGGACTGGTACGCCGAGCACGACGTCGAGCTCCTCACCGGGACCGACGCGACCGCCGTCGACCTCGCGGGCCGGAGCGTGTCCCTCGCCGACGGCCGGACCCTGCCGTACGAGAAGCTGCTGCTCGCCACGGGATCGGCCCCGCGCCGGATCCCGCTGCCCGGCCTCGACCTGGACGACGTCCACGAGCTGCGCACGCTCGACGACAGCGACGCGCTCGCCGCCGCGCTGCGCGCCGCCCACGACGGCGGCGCGGGGCGGCTCGTCATCGTCGGCGACGGGTGGATCGGGCTCGAGGTCGCGGCGTCGGCCCGCACGCTCGGCCTGGACGTCACGGTGATCGGGCTCGGCACGCACCCGCTCGAGCGCGTCCTCGGCCCGGAGATGGGCGAGCTGTACGGGCAGGTCCACGCCGACCACGGCGTCCACCTCCACCGCCGCGCCCAGGTCACGGGCATCTCGGGCTCAGGCGGCCGCGCGACGGGCGTCGACCTCGCCGACGGGACCCACGTCGACGCCGACCTCGTGCTCGTCGCCGTCGGCGCGGTCCCGAACATCGGGCTCGCCCGGGACGCGGGCCTCGCGCTCGACTCCTCGACGGGCGGCGTCGTCGCCTCCGCGACGCTCCAGACCACCGACCCCGACGTCTTCGTCGCCGGCGACATCGCGAGCGTCCCGTCCGCGCGCTACGGGCGGTCGGTGCGCGTCGAGCACTGGGCGACGGCCCTCAACCAGGGTCCGCACGCCGCGCGCGCGATGCTCGGCGCGACCGACCCCTACCCCGAGCTGCCGTACTTCTTCTCCGACCAGTACGACGTCGGCATGGAGTACCTCGGCTTCGTCGCCGGCCCCGACGCCTACGACGAGGTCGTGGTCTCCGGCTCGGTCCCCGACCGCGAGCTCGTCGCGTTCTGGCTCAAGGACGACCGCGTCGAGGCCGGCATGGCCGTCAACGTCTGGGACCGCATGGAGGACGTCAAGGCCCTCATCCACCGCGACGCTCCGGTCGACCGCACCGACCTGGAGTCCTTCGTCTCCTGAGCCCCTGAGCCCCTGAGCCCCTGAGCCCCCGACCAGGCGATCCCAGCCGTTCGAGCAGGTGGTCCTGGCTCGTCCGGGGGGAAGGGACGCGCCAGGACCACCTGTTCGGCGCAGGGCGGGGGGTCAGGGTCAGGGGAGGTCGCGCTGCTCCGGGCCGACGTAGTCGCTGAGCGGGCGGATGAGGGCGTTGGCGGCGCGCTGCTCCATGACGTGCGCGGTCCAGCCCACCACGCGCGAGGCGACGAACAGCGGGGTGAACATCGGGGTGTCGAAGCCCATGAGGTGGTAGGCGGGGCCGGCCGGGTAGTCGAGGTTGGGGAGGATGTTCTTGCGCTCGGTCATCGCGGTCTCGAGCGCGGTGTAGAGGTCGAGGAGGTCCTGGCGGCCGTAGTGCGCGACGAGGTCGTCGAGCGTCGCGCGCATGGTGGGGACGCGCGAGTCCCCGTGCTTGTAGACGCGGTGCCCGAAGCCCATGATCTTGCGCTTGTGGGCGAGCGCGTCGTCGAGCCAGGCCTCGGCGCGGTCGGCGGTGCCGATCTCGGCGAAGGTCGCCATGACGGCCTCGTTCGCGCCGCCGTGGAGCGGGCCCTTGAGCGCGCCGACGGCGCCCGTCACGGCGGAGTGCAGGTCGGACAGCGTGGACGTGATGACGCGCGCCGTGAACGTGGACGCGTTGAACGAGTGCTCGGCGTACAGCACCATCGACACCTCGAACGCGCGCACCACGGCGGGCCCGGGCTCCTCGCCGAACGTCATCCACAGGAAGTTCTCGGCGTAGGAGAGGTCGTCGCGCGGCTCGACGATCTGCTGCCCGCGACGGCGGCGCTGGTCGAGCGCGACGGCGCCGGGCAGCACGGCCCACAGGCGGACCGCCTTGGCCTGCTCGGCCTCGGGAGACGAGTCCTCGGCGTCGGGGTCGTGCGCGCCGAGCTGGGAGATCGCGGTGCGGACGACGTCCATGGGGTGGCACGTCGTCGGGAGCTCGAGGATCGCGTTGCGCACGTTGCCGGGCAGCGCGCGGTGCGTGCGCTCGACGGCGGTCTGCTCGGCGAGCTGCTCGGACGTCGGGAGCTCGCCGTGCCACAGGAGGTACGCGACCTCCTCGAAGCTGCGCCGGGCGGCGAGGTCCTGCACCGGGTAGCCGCGGTAGAGGAGCGAGTTCGTGTCGGGGTTGACCTTCGAGATCGCGGTGACGTCGACGACGACGCCCGCGAGCCCCTTGCGGATCTCGGGCCCCTCGGTGGTGGTCGGGGAGGTGGTCATGCGGTCACTCCTTCGTGCAGCACGGGTCGCGGGGAGATGCCGGTGCCGCGGCCGACGGGCTCGCGGCACCGGCCGGTGGTCAGGGCCGGTAGGTGAAGATGCCCTCGTCGAAGGTGTTGTAGGCGGCGTAGTCGAGCAGCTCGTAGAGCCGCGCGCGCGTCTGCATGCTCTCGACCTGCCCCGCCTGGGTGCCGGTCGCGGCGATCTCGTCGAGCGCGCGCTCGGCCGCGCCCATCGCGACCCGCAGGAGCGTGACGGGGTAGATGATCAGCCGCACGCCGGCGTCGCCGAGCTGGCGGCGCGTGAAGAGCTCGGACTTGCCGAACTCGGTCATGTTGGCGAGCACGGGCACGTCCACGGCTGACGCGACGGCCTCGAACTCCGACAGGTCCTTCATGGCCTCGGGGAAGATCGCATCGGCGCCCGCGTCGACGAGCGCCTTGGCGCGGTCGATCGCGGCGCGCAGCCCGGCGTCGCCGGGGATCGTGCCGCGGACGTCGGTGCGCGCCATGATCAGGAAGCCGGGGTCGCGGCGCGCGTCGGCGGCCGCCCGCACGCGCTTCGCCGCCTCGTCGAGCCCGACGACCTCCTTGCCGTCGAGGTGGCCGCACCGCTTGGGGTTGACCTGGTCCTCGACGTGCGCGCCTGCCACGCCCGCGTCCTCGAGCGCCTGGACGGTGCGCGCGACGTTCATCGGCTCGCCGAAGCCGGTGTCGGCGTCGACGAGCGCGGGCAGGTCGGTGACGCGCGCGATCTGCTGCGAGCGCCCCGCGACCTCGGTGAGGGTCGTGAGGCCGATGTCGGGCAGGCCGAGGTCGGCCGACAGCACGGCCCCCGACACGTACACGCCCTCGAAGCCCTTGTCCTGGATCAGGCGCGCGGACAGCGGGTTGAACGCGCCCGGGAGCCGCAGCGGCTCCCCCGTGGTCGCCGCGGTGTCGAGCGCCGCGCGGAACGCGCGCCGCTTGTCCGACGGCGTCACCTGGCTGTACAGCATCAGCGCGCCTCTCCCTCGGTGGTCGTGGTGCCCGACGCCGCAGGGTCACCCGGTCCGCCCGGCTGCGCCGCGGCGTCGGGCGCCTCGTGCATGGTGAAGCCCTCCCCCTCGAACTCGGCGCGCGCCCCGCCGACCTCGTCGCGTCCGAGCTCGAACAACCCGGTCGGGGTGGGGACGGAGTCGAGCAGCCCCGGGCGGCCGACGATCGTCAGCTCGCGCACCTCGTCCGCCGTGAGCGACGGGAGCCGCTGCGCGAGGTCGAGGAAGCGCTCGATCTCGGCGTCCTCGAGGACGTCGGCCGCGAGCGTGCGGAACTTCTTGACGTACTGCTCGCGCCCGAACGGCCGCGCCCCGAGCGGGTGCGCGTCGGCGACGGCGATCTCGCGGACGAGGCGGCCACCGTCGGCCAGCTCGATCTCCACGCGCCCGCCGAACGCCTTCTCGGCCGGGTCGGTCGAGTGGTAGCGACGCGTCCACTCGGGGTCCTCGGCCGTCGTGACCTTGGCCCACAGCGCGACGGTGTCGGGGCGGCCCGCGCGCTCGGGGGTGTACGAGTCGACGTGGTGCCAGCCGCCGTCCTGCAGCGCGACCGCGAAGATGTACGGGATCGAGTGGTCGAGCGTCTCGCGCGACGCCGTCGGGTCGTACTTCTGCGGGTCGTTCGCGCCGGAGCCGATCACGTAGTGGGTGTGGTGGCTCGTGTGGATGACGATCGACGCGACGTTCTCGGGGTCGGCGAGCCACGGGTGCTCGTCGTGCAGCGCGCGGGCGAGGTCGATGAGCGCCTGGGACTGGTACTCCGCGGAGTGCTCCTTGGTGTAGGTGTCGAGGATCGCGGTCTTCGGCTCGCCGGGGGCCGGGAGCACGACGTCGTACGCCGCGTCCGGGCCGTCGAGCAGCCACGCGACGACGCCGTCCTCGCCCTCGTAGATCGGCTCGGGCGACGTCTGGCCGCGCATCGCCCGGTCGACGGCCTCGACCGCGACCTTGCCCGCGAACGCCGGGGCGTGCGCCTTCCACGTGGAGATCTGTCCCTTGCGGGACTGGCGCGTGGCCGTCGTCGTGTGCAGGGCCTGGCCGATCGCCTGGAACACCGTCTCGGTGTCGAGGCCGAGCAGCGTCCCGATGCCCGCCGCGGCCGACGGCCCGAGGTGCGCGACGTGGTCGATCTTGTGCCGGTGCAGGCTGATCGCGCGGACGAGGTCGACCTGGATCTCGTAGCCGGTCGCGATCGCGCGGACGACCGCGGCGCCGTCGGACCCGGCGTGCTGCGCGACGGCGAGGATGGGCGGGATGTTGTCGCCCGGGTGGGAGTACTCGGCGGCGAGGAACGTGTCGTGGAAGTCGAGCTCGCGCACCGCGACGCCGTTCGCCCACGCCGCCCACTCGGGGCTCGTGCGGGTGTCGAGGCCGCAGCCGAACACCGTCGCGCCCGGGGTGTAGGGGTGCGCGAGCGCCTGGCCGCGCGCCGCGACCGCGGGGCCGCGCGTGAGGCTGGCCGCGGCGACGGCCGCGTTGTCGATGACCCGGTTGATCACCATGTCGACGACCTCGGGCGTGACCTCGACGGGATCGGTCGCGAGCTCGGCGAGCTTCCACGCGAGCTGGTCGGTGCGGTCGAGCGGCTCCGCGCTGGGGTAGACGCGCAGGTGGTGGGTGTACGGCATCGGTGTCTCCGTCGTGCGGTGGGCGGTGGTCAGGGGAGGTCGTCGGGCGCCGACCCCGCGCCGCGCAGCGACTGCTCGGCGAGGGCGGCGCTGCGCTCGATGTGGGCCCGCATCGCGGCCTCGGCCGCGGCCGGGTCCCGGCTCGCGATCGCGTCGGCGACGGCGCGGTGCTCGTCGACGTGGTCGGTGGTGCCGACGCGGCGGCGCGCGGCGAGCGCGCGGTACCGGTCGACGTGGCCGCGGATCTGGCGCAGGAGCGCCGACCCCCAGCGGTTGTCGGCGAGCGCCTCGATCTCGCCGTGGAACTGGGCGCCGACGCGCAGCACCTCGTCCTCGTGGTCCCGCACCGCGTCCATGAGGGTCACGAGCCGGACGAGGCGGGCGACGTCGTCGGGCGTGGCGCGCTCGCACGCGTCCCGGGCGAGGAGGCCCTCGAGGCGCGCGCGCACGTCGTAGACGCGGCGCGCGTCCGCGACGTCCAGCGGCGCGACGCGCACGCCCCCGGTCGGCAGCTCGACGACGAGCGCCTCCGCCTGGAGCAGGCGCAGCGCCTCGCGCACGGGGGTCCGGGAGACGCCGAGCTCGGCGGACAGCACGGGCTCGGTGAGGCGTGCGTCGGGCGCGAGGGACCCGTCGATGATGCGGCCGCGCAGGAGGTCGTAGACCGCGCGGGCGCCGGACTGGCGGCGCGCGAGGCCCGCGTCGCCGGGGGCCGTCGCGGCCTGCCCGACGGCGGCGCGCAGGTCGGGCGTCGTCGTCACCCGGCCATCGTGCCACACGCCCTGCGCACTTGTATACAACTAGCGGATCGGTACTCCCGTCCGGCCAGATGTCACAACCGGGGGCGCTGCGGCGTCGTACGGGCATGAGGATCGCAGTGACAGGTGGGACAGGGACGATCGGCCGGCACGTCGTCGCGGCGCTGACCGCGCGCGGGCACGAGGTGCGCGCGCTGAGCCGGCACGCGGAGCGGTACGCCGTCGACCTCCGGACGGGCGCCGGGCTCCCGGCCGCGCTCGCCGGGGTGGACGTGGTCGTGGACGCGAGCAACGCGTCGTCGTCCACGACGGACGCGCGGGCGACGCTCGTCGACGGGACGCGCCGGCTGCTCGCGGCCGAACACGACGCCGGGGTGCGGCACCACGTGCTCGTCTCGATCGTCGGGTGCCACGATGTGCCGATGGCCTACTACGGCGTGAAGGTCGAGCAGGAGCGGGCGGTCGCCGCCGGCGCCGTCCCGTGGACCGTCGTCGCGGTGACGCAGTTCCACGAGTTCGTCGCCGGGACGCTCGCCGGCGCCGCACGACGTGGCGTCGTGCCGCTGCTGCGTGCCCCGGTCCAGCCGGTGGCGGCGCGGGACGCGGCCTCGGCCGTCGCCGACGCCGCGGAGCGCGAGCCGCTGCGCGGCACCACGACCATCGCCGGGCCCGAGGTGCTCGATCTGCGGGACGCGGCGCGCGCCTGGCGCGCGGCGACCGGCTCGCGGGCGCTCCCGGTCCGCGTCCCGCTGCCCGGGAAGCTCGGGCGGGCGCTGCGCGCGGGCGGCCTCACCGACCCGCACCCCGACGCGCGCGGCACGACGACCTTCCGCGACTGGCTCGCCGCCCAGCCCGCCGCGACGGCCGCGCGATGAGCACCGACGACCTCGCGCACGCCTTCGAGGCCGAGCGTCCGCGCCTCCTGCGCCTCGCCTACGCGACCACCGGGTCGTGGTCGGACGCCGAGGACTGCGTCCAGGACGCGTGGCTGCGCCTGCGCACCCAGGACCCGGCGTCGATCCGCAACCTCGCGGCGTGGCTCACGACGACCGTCGGGCGCCTCGCGCTCGACGTGCTCGGCAGCGCGCGCGTTCGGCGCGAGCGCTACGTCGGGACGTGGCTGCCCGAGCCCGTCGTCACCGCGCCCGGCGCGCGCTCCCCCGTCGCGTCCTCCGTGGAGGCGACGGCCGGTGCCACCGACCCGGCCGAGCGGGTCACGCTCGACGAGGAGGTGAGCATGGCGCTGCTCGTCGTGCTCGAACGCCTCTCCCCCGCGCAGCGCGTCGCGTTCGTGCTGCACGACGTGTTCGGGCTGCCGTTCGAGGAGGTGGGCGACGTCGTCGGGCGCTCGCCCGCGGCGGTGCGCCAGCTCGCGTCGCGCGCCCGCAAGGACGTCGAGGCGGGGCGCCCGCGCGGCCGGACGTCGCGCGCCGAGCAGGAGCGCGTCGTCGAGGCGTTCGTCGCGGCGTGCGCGGGCGACGACCTGCCGGGACTGCTCGGCCTGCTCGACCCCGACGTGACCCTCCGGGGCGACGGCGGCGGCAAGGTCCGCGCGCTGCGCCACCCGGTCCAGGGGGCTTCGACGGTCGGGGAGGTCCTGCTCTCCTACCTGCGCAACCGGCCGCGCGGCGCGGGCGCCGTCGACGTCAACGGCCGCCCCGGGCTCGCGCTCGTCGACGGCTCGGGGGTGCTCACCGTCCTGGCGTTCACGCTCGTGGACGGGCGCATCGCGGCCCTCGACATCGTCCGCAACCCGGACAAGCTCGGCACGGTGCCGTCGGGGTTGCTCGACGACGCCCGACCCTGGTGGCCCTGACCGGCTACGGCCGGAAGTCCCCGGCCGGCCAGCCCCCGTAGCCGTCGAGGTGCTCGTCGGCGTCGCGCACGTAGTCGTCGACCGGCGTCATGCGCTCGGCCATCTCGAAGTGCCAGTCGACCAGCTCGCCGAGCGGGACGGGGGTGCGCGACGACCGCGCGACGTCGCGCCCCTCCTCGGACCACAGCGGCGGGTAGAGGCTCAGCCCCTCGTCGAGCCGGACCGTCCCGACCTCGTCGTACCAGCCGGGCCAGCGGACCGTGGCGTAGAACTCCGTCGTCCCACCGCTCACCGCCCACTCGAGGAACGCAGCCTGGCCGAACCCGAGGTCGACCCACGAGAGCGAGTCGGGCGCGAAGTAGTTGACGTTGCCGAGCTGCCCCGGGAGCCCGCCGCCGTTGATCGCGAAGGTGCCGCCCAGCACGTCGTACGCGACGACGAGGACCGACGGCGCGACGCTGTGCTCCCCCGGCTCGCCGAGCCCGTTGACGGTGGCGAGGTCGGGCAGTCCCGCGCCACCCCCGCCGATGATCCGCAGCCACCCGCCGTCGACGACGACCCCGCCCGTGTGGAGCGCGAGCGCGCCCAGCGTCGAGCGGACGGTGACCTGGAGCCGGTAGAGGACCTCGAGCGACCACGCGGGTGCCGGCACGACCTCCACGCCGCCGCGCCCGAGCATGCGGGAGAGCGTCGGCCACGCAGGGTCGTCGACCGCCGCGAGCTCGGCGGCCGTCCTCACTGTCATGGCCGGATCATGCCAGATGTTGCCGGCATCCAGGAGTCCTGCTATGGAGCGGCGCCCGGCAGGTCCCCCGATGGGCTGAAAGACCGATTCGGAAGGGACCCTGCACCCGTCCCGCCGCCGCTCGTCCCTCCGGCGCGGGACGCATGTGAAGACCCCGCGGCGAGCCCGCGCAGACCGCGTCGGTGCGGCCACGTCGCGGCGTCCGCGTGGGTAGCGTCTCGGCCGTGGACGACGAGCGCACCGCACCGACGACGGACGGTACCGACGTAGCTCCGCCGGAGAACGCGACCCGGGTCCCGCGGAGCACGGTCGCCGTCGTCGCGTCGGTCGCCGGCGTGGGCCTCGCAGTCGTCGCCGCGCTCCTCGCCCCCGCGGTCCTCGACGCGGCCGTGGCGGACGGACCGGCCGCGCTCCCGTCGTCACCACCGGACGGGTCGACGGCGACGTCGCCCGCACCCGGCGACCCGGAGCACGGGGTCGAGGACATGACCGCGCTCCTGCTCGCCCTGCCGGGCGTCGAGGACGTGCAGACGAACGGGCGGGTGGGCACGTCGGCCGAGATCACGCTCGTGACCCCGCTCCCCTCCCCCGAGGTCGCGCAGCGCACCGCCAGGGACGCGAGCGCGATCGTCGCCGCGGTGCCCGGCGGCGGCGCGTGGTCGCTCCGGGTCGAGGGCACGGACGCGGGCGGCGGGACGCTCGCCGTCGAGCACGGCCCGGGGGCGGCCTCCGTCCCCGGCGTCGACCCAGCCACCGGGGAGCCGCGCCCCGACCTCCTCGGTGCCGACGCCGTCGCCGACGCGGTCCGCCTCGTCGCCCACGACTCCGTGCGGCGCGTGTACCTCGCCCCGGGCGCCGCCTCGGTCGACGTCCGCTCGGCCGACGACCTCGTCCCCGTCGCCGCGCTCGTGCGGGCCGAAGGTCGAGGGCTGACGAGCCTCGGCGTCCAGGGCTCCGGTGTCGGCACCTACGACGGCGACGGGCTGACCGTCCCCGACGACGCCCTGCTCACGCTCCTGGCCGACGTCGCCGCGGAGCCCGGCGTGACGCAGGTCGTGCACGACGCCGTCCGTGACACGTTCCCGCAGGACCCCCTGCTCACGGTGATCACCTCGGGCGACGCGGCCGTCGTCGCGCGCACGCTCGACGGCGCGGCCTACTCCGGCCCGGTGCTCGCGTACCAGGTCCACGGCTCGACCGACGGCGGCGCGTCCGCGACGCGCTCCGGGTTCGTCGCGGGGGTGGCGCCGGGCGCCGGGGCGCGCCCCGCGGGCGCGTGCGCGCCCGGCGACCTCGCGCTCGGGGCCCTGGGGTTCGACGCCGCGGCGGGGCGCCGGTTCCTCACCGTCACGGCCCGCAACGACGGCACCGCGGAGTGCGTCCTCGCGGGACCGCCCGCGCTCCGCTTCGTCGCCGACGACGGCTCGGAGACGGACGTGCTCCTCGAGCCGGACGACGACGGCCTCGCCCCGCTCACGCTCGCACCCGGCGCCACGGCCTGGGCCGCGCTCTCGTGGCGCGGCGGGTCGACGGCCGACGACCCGCCGCTCGTCACGACGCTGCTCGTGGCCCCGCAGCCGGGCGACCCCGAGTCCGTCGTCGGGCTCGCGGGGATCCCCGGCGTCGGGGACGGCCTCGACCTGCTCGGCGGCGGGACCGCGACGATCGGGTCGTGGACGCCCGCGCGGGAGCTCGCGAGCTGACCCGTCACCCGAACGTCGCGGTGAACACCTGGACGCCGGGCGGGACGTCGAGCTCGACGAGCCCTTCCGTCGGGCCGTCGCCCTCCAGGACCGGGTAGAGCGTCGGGCTGCCGGAGACGTCGATCTCGCTGGTCGTGGTCCGCCCGTCCGTCGTGACGCGCGCCGTGACGGTGCCCTCGCCGCCGAGCACCGTGAACACGTCGGTCGAGCGGTACGCGAGGCGCACGCGCGCGTCGTCGGACACGGCGGTCGCGCCCTGGAAGTCGACGTCCCACGTGCCGCCGAGCGAGAACGTGTCCTGCCGCTGGTCGTCGGCGAGCGTGAAGTCCTGCTGCCCCGCGGCGTAGCGCGGCTCGCCCGCGTAGTTGACGACGCGCTTGATGGAGAAGTAGGTCTCGGGCGTCGTCTCGTCCTGCGGCGTGGTGTCGCCGACGGCGGTGGGCTCGGGCAGCTCCACGCCCGGGTTCGCGTCCTCGAGGAGCTCGCGCACCAGGCGCTCGGTGTCCTCGTACCCGCCCTCCCCGAAGCGGATGTGGCGCACGGTCCCGTCGGCGTCGACGAGGTACTGCGCGGGCCAGTAGCGGTTCCGGTAGGCCGTCCAGGTCGCGTACGCGTTGTCCTGGGCCACGGGGTAGAGAACGCCGAGGTCCTGCGCGCCCGCGACGACGTTGCGCGTCTCGCGCTCGAACGCGAACTCGGGCGTGTGGACCCCGACGACCTCGAACCCCGCGCCGACGTCGCGGTACCGGTCGTACCAGGCGTTGACGTGCGGGATCGCGCGCTGGCAGTTGATGCAGGAGTAGGTCCAGAAGTCGACGAGCACGACCTTGCCGCGCAGCCCCTCGAGCGTCAGCCCGTCGCCGCCCGGGGTGTTGAGCCACGTGTCGATGCCGCGCAGCTCCGGCGCGGTGCCGCAGTCCTCCAGGACGGGCGCGCCGTTCGAGCAGTTCGACAGCTCGCGGTTCTCGTCGGTGACGAGCCCGCCGAGGTCGAGCGCCTCGCGCACGGCGTCGTTCTCGTCGACCCGCTGCTGGAGCGCGCCCGTGTAGTCCGGCAGGGCGCGCTGGAGCGCGGCGGGGAGGTTCAGCGCGAGCGCGCCTGCGAGCGCGATCATCACGACGCCGCCCGTGACGCGGATGCCGCGCGTGTGCCGCTGGAACCCGCGGACCCGCTCCGCGACGCGGCGTCCCGCGAGCGCGAAGACCAGGAGCGGGACCGCCGCCCCGACCGCGAACGACACCGTCAGCGCGACGGTGCCCGGGCCGATGTTCCCCGTCGCCCCCGCCACGGTGATCGCCGCGAGGACGGGCCCGGCGCACGGCACGTACAGCACGCCGAGGCCGAGGCCGAGCACGAACGCCCCGCGGTCCTGGCGCGCGGCGCCGCGTCGTGCCCCGAGCGCCGCGACCCGCCGGAACGGCCGCTCCAGGACCTCCTCGACGCGCGGCACGATCATCCCGACGCCGATCGCGACGAGGAGCACGATGCCCGCCCAGCGCAGCAGGTCCTGCGGGAGCCCGAGCGCGGTCAGCAGCAGGGAGCCGAGGAGCGTGAAGACGCTGAAGCTGAGGACCAGGCCCGCGATGACGAGGTAGGGGCGCCACGAGCGGCGCGCGGCCCGCCGCGTCGCGCGGCGACCGGGCCCCTCGTCGGCCGGGGTGGCGGGCTCCGCGTCCCCCGTCGACAGGTCGAGGGCGAGCGCCCCGCCGCGCGTCGGCCGCGCCGCGACCTCGCGCGCCCCGGTCTCCTGCGCGCCGCCCGGGCCACCCCGGCCACCCCGGCCGCGCAGCCCCGCGGCCGGGCGACCGCCGACGCGGACCACGTCGGGGACGCCCGCGAACAGCCCCGGGAAGACGCCGCCCGTCCCGGTCTCCGCGGTGCCCGACGGCGCCTCCCCCGTGCGCGCGCCCTGCACGCCGCCTGCGAAGAAGATGACGGGCAGCATGGGCAGGATGCACGGCGAGATCCCCGTGATGAGTCCCCCGAGCAGGCCGATGACGATGAGCGTCTCCATGCCCGGGGTTCGGACCGGCGGCCCTCGCGGATGGGTCCGCCACGCGCCGAGAGCACGTCGCCGGGCGCACGACGACGGCCCCGACCGTCCGGTCGGGGCCGTCGGGACCCGCTCGCGCGGGTCCACCGCACGCCCGCTTCTGGACGCGCCGGGAGGGTCACATGGTCGGCATGAGCACCGAGTCGACGAGGTACACGGTCGCGTTCTGCGTCATCACGCCACCGCACACGACGGCCGCGTCGTTGACCATGAGCTCGTCGCCCGAGCCGGTCACCTCGACCGTGCCGCCCTCGACGGTCTCGTGCTCGCCGACGACCTGGTCGGGCGTGAGCTGGCCGGGCACCACGTGGTACGTGAGGATCTTCGTCAGCGTGTCGGAGTCCGTCTTCAGCGAGTCGAGCGTCGCGGCGTCGATCGTCGCGAACGCGTCGTCGACGGGGGCGAACACGGTGAACTCGCCGCCGTTGAGCGTGTCGACGAGGTTCACGTCCGGGTTGAGCTCGCCCGTGACGGCCGCGGTGAGCGTCGTGAGCAGCGGGTTGTTCGACGCCGCCACGGCGACGGGGTCCGTCGACATCCCGGTGATCGACCCGGCGCCGTCGGGCACCTGCTCCGCGTAGGCCGCGCAGCCGGGGCCCACGAGGTTCGCGGCAGGGTCGGCCGCCATGTCGTCCGAGCCCTCGGTCGAGTCGTCGGTCATGCCGTCGGACGTCGAGTCGTCCGTCATGGTGTCCTCGGACGGGGAGTCGGTCGTCGTCGAGTCGGACCCCGTGTCCGTGTCCGAGCTGCACGCGGACAGGCCGAGCATGGCGAGCGTGGCGATGCCGGCGACGGCGTACGACGTGCGGGTGCGAACGTTCATCGGTCTCTCCTCGGGTCGTCGCCCCGCCGGTGCGGGGCGTCATGCCGAGGGTTCGGAGCGCCGCCCCGGGTGGATGGGTCGGGATCGGCACGAGTTCTCTCGCGCGCGTCCCGACCCCTCCGGACCGCGGCGCTCAGCCGACGAGCGCGACCACCGGGTCCGTCGTGGGCTGCTCCGAGCCGCCCGCCGGCTCGACCGTCACGGCCATGCCGACACCCGGCTCGTCCTGGACGAGCCGCGACGTGCTGCCGTCCTGGACGTCGAGGACGCCCGCCGAGACGACGGCGCCGTCGGGCTCGACCACCCAGAGCTGGTAGTCCCGGTCGTCGCCGGCGTCGGGCAGGTCGGACGCGCGGAAGTACATGTCGTCGCCCGCGGCGAGGACCGACGCCTGCCCGCCGCCCGCGACCTCACCGTGCAGGATCGTCGCGTCGGGGTCGGCGAGCATCCGCGCGATCGCGTCGGCCTGCTCCTGCAGGCGCGACTGCTCCTGCGTCGCGCGGACCGCGACCGTCGTCGGGACGGCCACCGCGACGACCGCGGCCACCGCCGCCGCGAGCCCGGTCCAGCGCCGTCGGCGCGCGCGGCGCGCGGCCGCGAGGTCGACGACGACGCCCCCCGTGCTCTCCCCGGCGGACGGGACGGTGGCCGCGGACGCGGCCACCCGGGCCAGGACGGCGTCGCGCAGCGCGGGCGGCGGGGCGGTCTCGACCGCGAACGCCGCGACGACGTCGCGGTACTCGTCGAGCGCGCGACGCGCGTCGGGGTCGGCCGCGAGCAGGCGCTCGACGGCGCGCCGCTCGACGTCGTCGACCGCGTCGAGCGCGTAGGCAGGCAGCAGGTCGCGGACGTCCCGCAGGTCGTCCGGCCCGGCCCCCCGCGGCGAGGTCTCGTCAGCCACGGCGCACCCCCAGGCAGTCGCGCAGGCGCAGGAGCCCGTCCCGGATCCGGGACTTCACGGTCGGGAGGGCCGCGTCGAGCCGCTCGGCGACCTCCCGGTAGGTGAGCCCGCCGTAGTACGCCTGCACGACGGCCTCCCGCTGCGTCGCCGTGAGCGAGTCCAGGCACTGCCGCACGGCCGCGCCCTCCAACCGTTGCTCGACGTCCTCGACGACGACGTCACGCGGCACCGTGGCCGTCGACGCGTCCACGTCGCGCTGGTCGCGGTCGCGGCGCGCCTGCTCGGCACGCACCCGGTCCACCGCGCGCCGCCGCGCGAGCGTCACGACCCACGTGCGCGCGGACCCGCGTGTCGCGTCGTACCGTTCCGCCGTCTGCCACACCTCGACCATCACCTCCTGCACGACCTCCGCCGCGTGGTCCGGGTCCCGCAGGACGCCCAGGCACGTGCCGTAGGCGACCGGCGCGAGCGCGTCGTAGACGGGCGCGAACGCGGCCGGGTCGCCGGCGGCGCACGCCACCAGCGCGGCGTCGACCGCGGGGTTCGTCGTCAGGGGAGGTGGCACCCGGCCAGTGTGCGGCACGGACGCCCCACCCACCCGCTGCGGCACGTCGGCCACGATTCTCGGCACCGGGCCTCCCACCGCACCCTCCCGGACCGTCCGGGACGTTCATGGTTCGGTGCCGACGCCTCCGCGGATGGGACGACGCCGGGAGAGCGTCAGAGCGCGCGGCGGGTGCGCACCGCGGCGGCGAGCTCGCGCAGGAGGTCGGCCGTGGTGTCCCAGTCGATGCACGCGTCGGTGACGGACTGCCCGTAGACGAGGCCGCTCGGCGCGGGCTTCTGCGCGCCCGCCACGAGGAAGCTCTCCATCATGAGGCCCGTGATCCCCTGCTCGCCCTCGGCCAGCCGCGCGGAGACCTCGCGCACGACCTCCGCCTGGCGCACGTGGCTCTTGCCGGAGTTGCCGTGCGACGCGTCGATGACGAGCCCGTGCTCCGTGACCCCGCCACGGCCCGAGGCGCGCGCGACCGCGAGCGCCGCCGCGACGTCGTCGGCCCCGTAGTTGGGGCCCGAGCGCCCGCCGCGCAGGATGACGTGGCAGTCGGGGTTGCCCGCGGTCTCCACGGCGGCGGCCCGGCCGAGCGAGTCCATGCCGAAGAACGTGTGCTCGCTCGCCGCGGTGATGCAGCCGTCGACCGCGATCTGCACGTCGCCGTCGGTCGCGTTCTTGAACCCGACGGGCATGGACAGGCCGGAGGCGAGCTGGCGGTGCACCTGCGACTCCGCGTTGCGCGCGCCGATCGCACCCCACGACACGGCGTCGGCGATGTACTGCGGGCTCGTCGGCTCGAGGAACTCGCACGCGGCCGGGACGCCGGCGTCGAGCACGCCGAGCAGCACCTCGCGCGCGAGGCGCAGGCCGTGGTGCACGTCGTGCGAGCCGTCGAGGTGCGGGTCGTTGATGAGGCCCTTCCAGCCCACGGTCGTGCGCGGCTTCTCGAAGTAGACGCGCATGACGACCATGAGGTCGTCCGCGAGCTCGTGCGCGACGGCGGCCAGGCGGCCCGCGTACTCCAGCGCGGCCTCGGGGTCGTGCACCGAGCACGGGCCGACGATGACGAGGAGGCGGTCGTCGTCGCCCGCGAGGACGTCGCGGACCTCGCGGCGCGACGTCGTCACGAGGTCGCTGCGCGTCGCGCCGAGCGGCAGGTCGGCGAGCATCGTGCGCGGTGCGGGGAGCGCGTCGAGCGCGCGGACCCGCAGGTCGCTCGTGCGGGCCTGGAGCTCGGGGCTGTCCACGGGGTCGACGGTACTCGTCACGCGGTCGGTCGACGCGGTGGACGTCGGGCTGGACGACGCGGTCTCGGGCTGGGTGGTCGTGCTGGTCACGGGAGGCTCCTGGTCTGTGCGGCGGTGGTCGGGGGCCGCCGTGAGATCGGAGTGCTCAGCGGTGCCCAGCGGCGCTTCACCGGCCTGCTGCCGCCCGTGGTCCCGGAGCGGCCCGTCTCACGACGAAGGGCCCGGACGCGGTCCGCGTCCAAGGCCCTGTGCTGGCTCCGGGTGGTGATCTGTGGTCAGGCGAACGCCCGCACGGCCCCACCGGGAGCCTGCGTAAAGCGCCAATACCACTGAGAAGTCACGGAGCGACCGTAGCACAGGGCCTCTGCGGTCCGGTCGGCGCGTCTCACGAGCCGGTCGGCCCGGACCGGCGCGCCCGCCTAGGCTCGGGGCATGCCGATCCCCGAGTTCGTCGCCGCCCTGCGGTCCCGCGTCGGGACCGACCTCCTGTGGATGCCGGGGGTGTCGGCCGTCGTGGTGGACGACGACGGCCGCCTGCTGCTCGGACAGCGCGCCGACACCGGGCAGTGGGCCGTCATCAGCGGGATCCTCGAGCCCGGCGAGGACCCCGCGGTGGGGCTCGCGCGCGAGGTGCGCGAGGAGACGGGCGTCGAGGTCGTCGTGGACGCGCTCGTCGCGGTGACCGTCACCGAGCCGGTCGAGTACCCCAACGGCGACCGCTCGCAGTACCTCGACCTCGCGTTCCTGTGCCGGCCCGTGTCCCCGGCCGCCGCCGCGGCGGCGCACGTCGCGGACGACGAGTCGCTCGCGGTCGCGTGGTTCGCCCCGGACGACCTGCCCGACGACCTCGCCCGCTCCACGGTCGAGCGCCTCGGCCATGCGCTCGGGCGGCTCGCGGACCCCTCAGCCGGCCCCTTCTTCGTCCGCTGACGCGACGCGCGACGGCTCCGTCGCGGGCTCGTCCGACGCCTCCGGGCCGAGCCAGCGCACCGCGAGCAGGCACGCGTCGTCGTCCTCGGGAGCGCGCGCGACGACCGCCTCCAGCAGCTCCGTCCCGCTCAGCCCGGCCCCGAGCGCGTTCGTGACGATCTCCGCGAGCTCGTCGAGCGCGAGCGCGAGCGGCCGGTCGCGGCGCTCGACGACGCCGTCGGTGAAGAGGAGCAGCAGGTCGCCCGGGGCGAGCGCGACCGTGTCGGCGACGCGCGGCGTCGTGCCCCGGACGCCCAACGGGGTGGACCGCGCCTCCCACAGGTAGCCCGCGGACCCGTCCGCGCGCACGAGCAGCGGCGGCAGGTGCCCGGCGCACGCGTAGCGCAGCACCCCCTCCACCAGCTCGAGCTCCCCGTACACGAGGCTCGCCATGAACCCCGTCCCGGTCCGGTCCACGAAGCGGTCGAGCCGCTCGACCACCTCCTCCGGCGGCAGCCCGGTGTCCGACGCCGCGCGGACCGCCGTCCGCAGCTGCCCCATCGCGGTCGCGGCCTTGAGCCCGCGCCCCACCACGTCCCCGACCGAGAGCGCGACGACGTCCGGGGCCACGCGGAACGTGTCGTACCAGTCGCCGCCGACCTGCAGGTCGTGCACACCGGGGCGGTAGCAGGCCGCGATCTCCACGTGCGGGTCGGCGACGATCCCGTCCGACAGCATCGCGCCCTGCAGCTCGCTCGCGACCGACACGCTCTGCTCGTGGGTCGTGGCCCGTGCCAGCGCGAGCGCCGCGAGCTGCCCGGCCGCGGCGGCCGTGCCGAGGTCGACCGGTTCCGAGCCCGCCGCCCGGCGCGGCTCCAGCGCGAGGACGCCGAGCAGCGCCCCCGCCGTGCGCAGCGGGACGACGACGGTCCCGTCCGCGCGCACGCCCGCCTCGGCCAGCTCCTCGATCGTCGGGGCGGTCACGCCCGCCGCCCCGCCCCAGCGGCGCAGCGGGCCGCCCTCCTGCGGCGTCCACAGGGCGGCGTCGCCCGCCCCGAGCATCGTCACGGCGGCCCGGAGCAGGACCCACGCGACGCCGTCGAGACCGGCGACGCTCGCCAGGTCGGCGGCGATCCCGTGCAGCAGCCGCACGCGCCGCTCCGCCTCCTCCGCGGCGCGTCGGGCACCCACCAGCTCGTGCTCGAACCGGGACCGCTCGCGCGCCCCCAGCATCGCGACCTCGACGAGCCGCTCGCCGCGGACCTCGCGCCCGATCGCCGTGAGGAGCACCGGCTCGCGCCCGCGCGGCGTCCGCAGCTCCACCGCGACCTCGTCGACCCGCCCCTCGATGTGCAGGCGCGGACCGAGGTGGGTCTCCCAGTAGATGCGGCCGCCCACCGTCAGCAGGTCCGCGAGCCGGCGCCCGGCGACCGCCTCCACGTCGGGCACGTCCAGCAGGCGCAGGAACTCGTCGTTCCCGTCGAGCACCCGCCCCTCCGCGTCGAGGAGCAGGAGCGCGACGGGCGCGAGCACCCAGCGCTCGCCGCGCGACATCACCATCAGGAGTCCCCGAGCCAGTGGCGCATCGCCTCGACGAGGAGCGCCGGGTGCGACAGGTTCGGGCAGTGCCCGACCGAGTCGATGACGACCAGCTCGCTCCCCGCCAGGTGCTCGTGCACGTACCGCCCCACCGTCTGCGGGGCGATGACGTCCTCCCGGCTCTGCACGACGAGGGCCGGGGTCCGCACGCGCGCCAGGTCCGCCCTGTTGTCTCCGAGGAACGTCACGCGCGCGAACTGCCGGGCGATCGCCGGGTCGTTGCGCCGGAAGACCTCCGCGAGCTCGTCCCCCAGCGCCGGGCGGTCGGGATTCCCGACGATCACCGGCGCCATCGCCTGCGTCCAGCCCAGGTAGTTCGCGTCCATCGTCTCGAGCAGCTCGTCGATCTCCTCCGCCGAGAACCCGCCGCGGTACCCCTCGTCGTCGACGTACCGGGGGCTCGGCCCGACGAGCACCAGGCGGTCGACGAGGTCGGGCCGGTCCGCCGCCGCGAGGAGCGCGATCACCGCGCTCACCGAATGACCCACGAGGATCACCGGCTCGTCCGCGACGTCCTCCACGACCTCGATCATGTCCGCGACGTAGCCCCCCAGCTCCGCGTGCCGCGCGGGGTCGTACGCGGCCGGGTGGGACGCGCCACAACCCGAGTGGTCGAACAGCACCACCCGGTGGTCCGCCGCGAAGACGGGCGCGACGAAGCGCCACATCGACTGGTCGCAACCGAAGCCGTGCGCGAAGACCATCGTCGGGCCATCCCGCGGTCCCATGACCCGCACGTTGTTGCGTTCGCGCACGTCCACGGGTCACAGCGTAGGGGGAACCCGAACCGGTGAGCAGGGCCCACGCGGGTGAGATCGCGCCCGGAGGCGCCCCGCACGGCGGTCCGCGACCGTGCGCACGGCACAATGGCCCCATGCGTGTCTCGGCGAAGGCTGACTATGCGGTGCGGGCGTGCGCCGAGCTCGCGGCGTCCCCCCACGGCGACCCCGTGCGGGCGGAGGACCTCGCGGCCGGCCAGGGCCTGCCGGTCTCCTTCCTCGAACGGATCCTCGGCGACCTGCGCCGCGCCGGCATCGTCGCGAGCGTCCGCGGCCGCTCCGGCGGCCACCGCCTCGCGCGCCCCGCGTCCGAGGTGACCCTCGCCGACGTCTTCCGCGCCGTCGACGGACCGCTCGTCACCGTGCGCGACGAGCGCCCCCCGAGCCTCGAGTACGAGGGCTCCGCGGCCGCTCTCCTCGAGGTCTGGGTCGCCCTCCGCGCGAGCGTCCGCGACGTGCTCGACCACGTGACGATCGACGACGTCGTCCGCCGTGACCTCCCCGACGACGTCCACGCCCTCGCCGCCCGCGCCGACGCCTGGGAGAACCCCTGACCCGCTGAGCCCGCGGTCGGGCGCTCCGCTGGGTCGGGTCCGCGGTGGGGTCGGACCGTGCGCCGTCGTGCCGCCCGGTGCTGGGTGGGGCCCGGCCGAGATGCGAGAAGTGGCCGCTCCGGGCCTCGTTCTCGGGGCCATTTCTCGCTTCTCGTCACCACGCGGCGCGTGGTGACGCGTGGCGACATCGGCTGTGGGGCGGTAGATCGAGACGCGCCCGTTAACACTGGCCCACGATGTGGTCAGCGCTTCACATACTGGACTCGTTCGGTCAACCTTGTCGGGACACGTCGGGGCTGCCCCGGCCCACCCCGAGCACGGAGGACGCGGTGCGGACCCTCATCCTGCTGGCCCTCGTGGGCCTCGGTGCGCAGCTCGTCGACGGCAGCCTCGGCATGGCGTACGGCGTGACGTCGACGACGCTCCTGCTCGCGATCGGGACGAACCCCGCAGCGGCGTCGGCGACGATCCACCTCGCGGAGATCGGGACGACCCTCGCGTCGGGTGCGGCGCACTGGCGGTTCGGGAACGTGGACTGGAAGGTCGTCGTGCGGATCGGCGTCCCGGGCGCGATCGGCGCGTTCGCGGGCGCGACGTTCCTGTCGAACCTGTCGACCGAGCTCGCCGCGCCGGTCATGTCGCTGCTCCTCCTGGCGCTCGGCGTGTACGTGCTGTCGCGGTTCACGTTCGTGGGGCTGCCGAAGGGCCGGCAGGGCCTCCCGCTGCGCAAGCGGTTCCTCGCGCCGCTCGGCCTGGTCGCCGGCTTCGTCGACGCGACGGGCGGCGGTGGCTGGGGACCCGTGGGGACGCCGGCGCTGCTCGCGTCGGGCCGGATCGAGCCGCGCAAGGTCATCGGTTCGATCGACACGAGCGAGTTCCTCGTCGCGGTCGCCGCGTCCCTCGGCTTCCTGTTCTCGCTCGGCAGGCAGGGGATCGACCTGCTGTGGGTCGGCGCGCTGCTGCTCGGCGGCCTGGTCGCGGCGCCGATCGCGGCCTGGCTGGTGCGGCTGCTGCCGCCCCGGATCCTGGGCTCGGCGGTGGGCGGCGTCATCGTCCTCACCAACGTCCGCACGCTGCTGCGCTCGGACTGGGTCGACGCGAGCGGTGCGGTCCAGGGCGTCGTGCTCGGCGTCGTCGCCGTCGTGTGGGCCGCAGCCGTCGCGTGGTCGGTCCGGGCGCACCGCCGCGCCGTCGCCCTCGAGGCCGCCGAGCCGCCCGCGGACGCTGAGGCCGCCGCTCCCGAGCTGCAGTCGGCGCCCGCTTCCCGCTGACCGCGTGCTCGTCAGTCGCGCGCATAGCGGCGGACGAACGCGGCGAGGATGCGGTGCGGCGCCCAGACGTCGCCGCGGCGGACGGTCGCCTCGACGTCGCCCGCCGCCTCGGGCGCGAAGTACCCGTAGTCCCGGTAGACGCCGATGCGCGTGAGGATGCCGTCCAGGTCGAGCTCGGGGTGGAACTGCGTCGCGTAGAGGTTCTCCTTGACCCGGAACATCTGGACCGGGCAGGCGTCCGACGTCGCGAGCAGCACCGCGTGCGACGGCAGCCGGGTCACGGCCTCCTTGTGCCCGACGTACGCCTCGAACACGTCGGGCAGGTCGGCGAGGAGCGGGTCGGCCCGGCCCTCCGGCGTGAGCCGGATCGTCACGGGCGAGATGGGCTCGGCGAACGTGTCGTCGAGGACGGCGCCCTCGTGCAGCCCGAGCGTCCCGACGCCGTAGCACGCGCCGAGGAACGGGACGTCGCGCTCGACGATCTCGTCCAGGAGCGGCGCGAGGTCGCGCTCGACGCGGCGCTGGGTCGGCGACTTGTCCTTCTCGGGCAGGGACGAGTCGAACGGGCTGCCGCCGACGATCACCCCCGAGTAGTCGTCGAGGTCGATCGCCGGCAGCGGCCCGGCCTCCATGCGCACGCGGTGCAGCGCACCGGCGTCCAGCCCGGAGTACCGGAGCACCGCCGCGTGCTCCCCGTCGGCGGCGGGGTCCTCCGCGCGCGACGCGAGCAGCAGGAACGGCCTCATGCCGGCCACGCTAGGTGCGTCCTCGCAGCCTCGCCCGGGGTGGGCACGCGGGTCGCGGTCGGACCGGGCCGTGCCGGACCGGGGCGCGGTCGGGATCGTCGAGGGCGCCGTCGAGGACCGCGGCGTCCCCGCCCCCGGCCCGACGGCGCGCACGACGGCGGCAGCGCGGCCGCAGCAGGCGGACGGTCACGACGGCGCGGGCCGTGAGGATCGACGCGCGGTGCCGGAGCACGCGTGCGGGGGCGCGCTCAGGCACGGTCGTACGTGAGGACGGCGTTGCCGCCGTCGAACGTGGCGACGTCGGTCAGGTCGTAGGTCGTGGGCCGGAACGCGGTACCACCGAACGCGCTCCGACCGGCACCGGCCACGACGGGGTAGAGCTTGACGACGAGCCGGTCGATCTCGCCGCGGAGCGCGCCCGCGAGGACGCCGCCGCCCGCGAGGTAGATGTCGAACGGGGAGTCCTCGGCCTTGAGCGCTCGCACGAGCCCGACCGGGTCGTCGCGCACGATCGTCACCGCCGGGTCGAGCTCGGGCTGCGACGTCGAGACGACGTACTGGCGCAGGTGCGCGTACGGGCTCGTGATCCCCAGCCGGAGCGCGGGCTCGTACGTCCGCCTGCCCATGACGATCGTGTCGAACGTGCGGTGAGGGGCGTCGTCGACCCCGAGCTGGCGGCGCCCGTGCGTGGGCAGGACGTCGGGGAACGTGTCGATCATGCGCGCGCTGTACGCGTCGGAGGAGGGATAGAAGTCGACCTCGTCGTCCGGGCCCGAGAGGAAGCCGTCGATGGACAGGGCGACGAAGTAGGTGAGTCGTCTCATGGTTCCAGCCTCGGATTCCACCGATTCGTCATCAATGACGCATGCTGGGTGGATCGTTCACCCGGTGTGAACGGTGCACGGCGACGGAGACGGAGGCAGAGGTGGCCGCGTGGAGCTGAGGGACATCGAGATCTTCCTTACGCTCGCCGACGAGCTCCACTTCGGGCGCACCGCCGAGCGGCTCCACGTCTCCCCCGCGCGCGTGAGCCAGGCGATCAGCCGCCAGGAGCGCCGCATGGGCACGACCTTGTTCGAGCGCACGAGCCGACGCGTCGAGCTCACTCCGGTCGGCGCCCGCCTGCGCGACGACCTGCGCCAGGGCTACGAGCTCATCCAGTCCGGGATCGCGGCGGCCAGCCGCACGGGAGAGCGGCCGGCCGGCGTGCTGCGCGTCGCCGCGATGGGCATCGTCGGCCACGAGCTGCAGCCGGTGGTCGACGCGTTCGGGGAGCGGCACCCGGAGTGCTCGGTGGAGCGCCGCGAGTTCCACTTCTCGGACCCCTTCGGGGCGCTGCGCGAAGGCGAGGCGGACCTGCAGGTGACGTGGTCCCCGGTCCGCGAGCCCGACGTCGTCGTGGGGCCGCGCGTGCTCACGGAGGGACGCGTCCTCGCCGTCGCGGCGGGGCACCCGCTCGCGGGCGAGGACGCGGTGTCCCTCGAGGTCCTCGGCGACCACGCGGTGCTCGACCTCGGGACCGGCGTCCCCACGTACTGGGAGGAGGCCATGGTGCCCCGCCGGACGCCGTCGGGCCGCCCGGTGCTGCGCGGGCCGGTCGCGCGCACGTTCCACGAGGTGCTGACCGTGGTCGCCTCGGGCGAGGCGGTCACCCCGCTCAACGCGCACGTCCGGCGGTACTACACGCACCCGGGGGTCGTGTACGTGCCGATCGTCGACGTCCCCGACACCGAGTGGGTGCTCGTCTGGCTGCGCGACCGGGAGACCACCGAGGTCCGCGCCTTCGCCGAGACCGCCCGCGAGCTGGGCTCGCGGGCGATCTGAGGCTCAGCTCCAGCGGAAGAGCTTCACCGCGAGCGGGAGGAGCACGGCGGTCCACGCGACCATCACGACGAGCTGGAGCGTGGGGACCTCCGTCTCGAACCATCCCGCCGACATGGCCTGGGCGGCGGCCCCGAGCGGGGAGAACTGCCCGATGTCCCGCACGACCTCGGGCATGATCGGCCCCGGCGTCCACATGCCCGACAGGAAGAGCATCGGGAAGTAGACGAGGTTCCCGATCGCCGACGCGGTGCTCCCCTTGGCGGCGACCGCCGCGACGACCATGCCGAGCGAGAGCATGGACAGGACGGTGAGCACGAAGGCCAGCACGACCGTGAGCGGGCTGACGGGCGCGGCGAGGCCGAACACGACCTGGCCGACGACGAGCGCGAGCACGGACGACACGGCGATCGCGCCGAGGTTGATGAGGAGGTGGGCGACGACCACGCCCTGCGGGCGCATGGGGGTCGTCGACAGCCGGCGGAGCAGCCCCTTCTCGCGGGCGGTCGCGAAGGTCACGGGCATCGTCGTCAGCGCGGGCGTCGCCACCGCGGCGGCGAGGACGACCGGCAGGTAGGTCGCGATCGCCGTCAGTCCGTCCCAGGGCGCGCCCGCCCCCGTGATCGGCTCCCGCATGCCCGGGATGGCGAGCCCGACGCCGACGAGCAGGACCGTGGGGAACGCGAGCGCGAAGAACACGGCCGCGCCGTCGCGCAGGAACAGTCGGGCCTCGGTCAGCAGGAGCGTCCTGAACCCTCGCCAGCCCGAGCGGGCGGCGGGGGCGTGGGGCAGGGTCGTCGTCGCGGCGGTCATCGTGCGGCTCCCTCGTGCAGGGCCGCGGTGTCCGCGGCGTGGTCGTAGGTCCGGCCGGTCACGGCGACGAAGACGTCCTCGAGCGTCCGGGAGACGGTCCGGACGTCGTCGGGCACGACCTCCTGCTCGGCGAGCGCGAGCACGACGGCGAGCAGCACCCGGCGCGACCCGGTCACCACGATCTCGCGCGCGTCGACCTCGACGCGCTCGACGTCGGCGAGGCCGGCGAGCGTGTGGAGCGCCAGGTCGTGGTCGGCAGGCGGTACGCGCAGCCGGACCGTGCGCGACGTGTCGACGGAGTCGATGAGCTCCGCGGGCGTGCCCTGCGCGACCACGCGACCGCCGTCGATGATGACGAGCCGGTCGCACAGGCGCTCCGCCTCCTCCATGAAGTGCGTGACGAGCAGGATCGTCACGCCCCGGTCCCGCACGCGTTCCACGAGCTCCCACGTGGCGCGGCGCGCGGCCGGGTCGAGGCCCGTGGTCAGCTCGTCGAGGATCGCGACGCGCGGGTTGCCGACGAGCGCGAGCGCGATCGAGAGACGCTGCTTCTGCCCGCCCGAGAGCTTGCCGAACGCGACGCGCCGGTGCGCGGCGAGGTCGAGGAGGTCGAGCAGCTCCTCCACGTCCGAGGGCGACGCGTAGAAGGACGCGAAGAGGCGCATCGCCTCCTCGACCGTGATCTTCTCGTGGAGCGCCGCCTCCTGGAGCTGGACCCCGACCGCGTCGCGCACGGCGGCCGGGTCCGTCTGCGGGTCGACGCCGAGCACGCGGACCGTCCCGGCGTCGGCCTCGCGCAGACCGGCGAGGCACTCGACGGTCGTCGTCTTCCCGGCGCCGTTGGGGCCGAGGATGCCGAAGATCTCGCCCGCCCGGACGGTGAGGCTCACGTCCTCGACGGCGACCGTGCGGGCGGCTGCGTCCCCGCGACCCCCCGGCCCGGGGTAGGTCTTGCGCAGGTTGCGGACCTCGACGACGGGCGACGCGCCCGCCGACGGTGCAGGGGTCGGGGCGGGCGACGCGACGGTCGCGCCGTCGGCGGGCGGTGGTGCGGGGCTCATGCTGACCTCCATGAGGGTGTGCGAGACCCACGCGCGGCGCGGGGCCGCTCGGTGGGCTCTCGGGGAACGGTGGGTGCGGTGCGTCCGGTCAGCCGCTCGCGCTCGCGGCGAACTCGACCGGTCGGATCGCGACGCCCCGCAGGACGACGCGCAGGAGCAGTGCGGCGAGCGCCACCCCGACGGCCCCGCCGAGGACGGCGAGCCCGACGGGGGTGCCGTCGAGACCGACGACGCGCGCGAGCGCGTCACCGAAGAAGCCGGAGCGGAGGAAGACCTCGGCGACCACCACGGGGACGAGCGACGCCAGGACGAGGAGCACCCCGCGCAGGAACCCGAACCCGTAGAAGCCGGCGGCGACGACCATCCCGGCCAGGTAGTACACGACGCAGAAGATGCCCTCGACGAGGATCACGAGGCCCACCTGGGAGCCGTCGCCGTAGAGCTGCCCGAGCTCGGGCTCGGTCGCCCACCCCGCGTCCCGGAACAGCGACCACGCCCCCCACTTGACGAGCGCGCTCGCGACGCCGAACGTCAGGCCCGACACGACGGCGCCGATGCACAGCCCGTGCGTGTACGAGCGGCGCGTGCCGCCCGACGCGACGTGCACGGCGATCGTCATGAGGGGCAGGATGATGCCCATCACGAAGAGGAAGAACTTCGCCGAGCCGGCGACTCCCCCGACCGCCTCGATGCTGACGTCGTCGTTGCGGTGCATGATCCAGAGGATGAGCGCCCCGACCGCGAGCGCGATCGCCCAGAACCAGACCCCGACGTACCAGGTGCCGCCGATGAAGTACCGGGCGACCGCCTTGACGCCGCGCCGGTGGGCGGCGGACTCGAGGGCGCGGCGCTCGGCGGTGCGGTGGGTCGTGGCGGTCATCGTGCCTCCTCCGTCGTGTCGGGCCGCGCCCCCGCCTCGTCGCGACCGGCGCGGGTGAGGTGGACGAACAGGTCCTGGACGGGGACGGCGCCGACCTCCAGCCCGGCCTCCGCGGCGGCCGCCCGCTCGTCGTCGGCGAACGTGCCGAAGAGCGTCACCTGGGCCGTGCCGCCGAGCCGCTGGCGCGCGAGCACCTCGCGGCCCGCGGCGTGCCGCTCGACCACCTCCGCGGGGCCGGTGAGGCTCACGCCCCGGGCCCGG
Organism: Cellulosimicrobium sp. CpK407; assembly: GCF_051844275.1. Classification (NCBI taxonomy): domain Bacteria; kingdom Bacillati; phylum Actinomycetota; class Actinomycetes; order Micrococcales; family Promicromonosporaceae; genus Cellulosimicrobium; species Cellulosimicrobium sp. CpK407. The sequence goes on along the minus strand of NZ_JBGNYC010000006.1, from coordinate 89,791 downwards.
ACGTCGTCGGCGTTCTCGGCGAGCAGGACACGCCCGCGGTCGATGATGACGACGTCCTCGAAGAGCCGCTCCACCTCGGAGATGAGGTGGCTCGACAGCAGGATCGTGCGCGGGTGCTCGGCGTAGTCCGCGACGAGCGCGTCGTAGAACGCGTACCGGCTCGGGGCGTCCATGCCGAGATAGACCTCGTCGAAGATCGTGAGCGGCGCGCGCGCCGCGAGGCCGATGACGGCGCCGAGCGCCGAGCGCTTGCCGCGCGACATCTCGCTCGGCTTCTTGCGGACGTCCACCTCAAGCTCGTCGAGCAGGCGCGCGGCGAGGTCGGCGTCCCAGTGCGGGCGCAGGTCCGCGTAGTACTCGAGCGTGTCGCGGGCCTTGTCGGTCTCCCGCACGTCGCCGCTCTCCCGGACGAGCTGGGTGTGCACGGTCGCCCACACGTTCTCGAACGGGTCCTCGAGGTCGCCCGCCGGCCCGACCCGCACGGTCCCGGCCGTGGGCCGGCGGAAGGCTGCCAGCAGGGCCGCGAGCGTCGTCTTGCCCGCGCCGTTGCGGCCGAGCAGGCCCGTGATGACGCCCGGGCGGACCGTGAGCGTCGCGCGGTCCAGCGCGGGGACGCCGTCGCTGCGCGGGTAGCGCACGACGACGTCGCGCACCTCGGCCGCGAACGGCGCCGGGGCCGAGGTCGTGGTCCCGGCGGTCGGGTCCTGGTCCGTGGGGCGGCTGGTGGGCCGGGCGGTCACGGGTCTCACCTCGGGGCGGGGTCGGTGGTCGGGCCGGTGCTGGGGGCGCCGCCGGTGCCGGGTCCGGCGGGGCGCGGCCGGCCGAGGACGTAGTCCACGATCTCGGCCGTCGGGACGTCGAGGAGGTCGGCCTGGGCGAGCGCCGGCGCGAGGACCTCGTCGAAGAACCGGGCGCGGTGGTCGGCGAGCAGCCGCTCCCGCGCCCCGGGGGCGACGAACATGCCGAGGCCGCGCCGCTTGTACAGGACGCCCTCGTCGACGAGCCCGGCGAACGCCTTCGCGGCCGTCGCCGGGTTGATGCGGAACGTCGTCGCGAACTGCGTGGTCGACATGACCTGCTCCTCCTCCGCGAGCTCGCCCGCGAGCACCTGCGCCCGGATCATCTGCGCGATCTGGAGGTAGATGGGTTCCGGTCCGTCGAACATGGGCCCCATCCTCTCCCGCCTCGCGCCTTCTGCGGTTCATTACCTAACTAATGAACCACAGATGTCGACGGTCCCGCAACCCCGTCCGCGCGAGGTAGAGCCCTGGTACGCCCAGGTAGAGCCCTGGTCCCGCGAGATAGAGCTCTGGTCGCGCGAGGTCGAGGGTGGGTCGTGCGAGGTAGAGGGTGGGTCATGCGAGGAGGCACCCTGGGAGTGACCACGGCTCTACCTCGCGGGAGGCGGTGTGGACGCAGCGTGCGAGCTCGCGGGCGGGACGCCCTGGGCCGAGCCGCTGAGCACGTGGACGAGCATCGCGTTCGTCGTCGCGGGCGCGGCCGTCGTGGTGGCGGCGCTGCGCCCCCGCCCGAGTCCGTCGTCGGGCACGCCTCGGCCCGACGCCGCCGCGACCACGCGCCCGCGCGTCGCCTTCGGGATCCTGGTCGCTCTCATCGGGGCGGGGTCCGTGGTCCAGCACGGGCCGTCGCCCGGACCCCGTCGCGCACGACCCGCCCCTGCTCGGCGCGCTCGCGCTCGTCGCGGCCGACGCCGTCGCGGACCTCGCGGGCCGCCGGCTGCGGACCTGGTGGTGGGTCGCCCCGACGCTGCTCGGGGTGGTGCTCGCCGCCGTGGCGCCCCCGTGGTCGACCACGGCCCAGGTGGTCGCGGCCGTCGTCGCCGTGGGCGCGAGCGTCCTGCGGGCGTGGCGTCGCCCCGCCGTCCGACGCCGCACCGTCACCGCGCTCGCGCTGCTCGCCGTGGGCGGCGGGGTCGGGACGCTCACTCGCCCCGGGTGGCCGCTGTGCGACGCGAGCGGACCCCTCGGCGTCACGCTCCAGGGTCACGCCGCCTGGCACGTGCTCGCCGCGGCGGCCCTCTGGGTGCTCGCGCCGACGCTGGGCACCCGCCGCACGCCCTGAGCGCGACGATCACCCGCTCCGGGCGGTACCCACCGCGGCCCGGCGGTGGGACCCTGGGAGGATCCGGCGTCCGCGGCGGGTCACGCCCTCCGGCCGCCGGCGGTCACGAAGGAGTGAGACGACGATGGTCACCATTCGGCGCGGGTTCTCCAGCTTCTCGGCGGACGACCTCGACGCGGCGCGCGATTTCTACGGAGGAACCCTCGGGCTCCCCGTCACGGCACTCGACGACGGGGGTGGTCTGGTGCTTCACCTCGGCGGCGGTTCGGACGTGTTCGTGTACCCGAAGGAGGACCATCGGCCGGCCGCCTTCACGGTCATGCACCTCACCGTCGACGACGTGGACCAGGTCGTCGACGAGCTCACCGCGAAGGGCGTGACGTTCGAGCGCTACGAAGGGTTCGACCAGGACGACAAGGGCATCGTGCGCGGCTTCATGGAGGGCGGCGACGGGGCCTGGTTCACCGACCCGGCCGGCAACATCGTCGGCCTCGCCGACGGCGAGAACATGGCACGCCTGGTCGGGGGCTGAGGCCCTGGACCTCCCACCACGACGTAGAGCCCTGGTCGATGACCAGGGCTCTACCTCGCGGTACCGGGGCTCTACCTCGCGGTACCGGGGCTTCGGGTGTCCGGGGCTCTACTTCGCGAGGGCGGGGGTGAACGCCGCGCGGACGGCGTCGAGGTCCTGGGCGACGAGTTCCGCGAGCTGCACCGCGTTGAGCGCGGCGCCCTTGCGGAGGTTGTCGTTCGAGACGAAGAGCACGAGGCCGCGGCCGTCGGGGACGGACTGGTCGGTGCGGATGCGGCCGACGAACGACGGGTCCTTCCCGGCCGCCGCGAGCGGGTTCGGGACGTCGGCGAGCACGACGCCCGGCGCGGCGGCGAGGATCTCGCGCGCCCGGTCGGGCGTGATCGCGTTCCCGAACTCCGCGTGGATCGCGAGCGAGTGGCCGGTGAACACCGGGACGCGCACGCAGGTCCCCGCGACGGCGAGCCCCGGCAGGCCGAGGATCTTGCGCGACTCGTTGCGGAGCTTCTTCTCCTCGTCCGTCTCCTCCTGCCCGTCGTCGACGATCGACCCGGCGATCGGGACGACGTTGAACGCGACGTTGCGCGGGAAGACCGCGGGCTCCGGGAAGGCGACCGCGCCGCCGTCGTGCACGAGCCCGACCAGGCCCGCGCCCGTGCCCTCCGCCGCGGCGCCCGCGACCGCCTGCGCGCGCAGCTCCTCCGCACCGGCGAGACCGGCGCCGGACACGGCCTGGTACGTCGCGACGATCAGGCGCTCCAGCCCGGCCTCGTCCGCGAGCGGCTTGAGCACCGGCATCGCGGCCATGGTCGTGCAGTTCGGGTTGGCGATGATCCCCTTGCGCGCCTCGCGCAGCGCGCCCGGGTTCACCTCGGACACGACGAGCGGGACGTCCGGGTCCATGCGCCACGCGGACGAGTTGTCGATCACGACGGCGCCCGCCTCGGCGAAGCGCTCGGCCTGCGCCTTCGAGGTCGTGCCGCCCGCGGAGAACAGGGCGACGTCGATCCCGCGCAGGTCGTCGGTCGACGTCGCGGCGACGTCCTCCACGACGACGTCGGTCCCGCGCCACGGGAGCGTCGACCCGGCGGAGCGGGCCGACGCGAAGTAGCGGATGCTCGCGACGGGCAGGTCGCGCTCGTCGAGGAGGCGGCGCATGACGGCGCCCACCTGGCCGGTCGCGCCGACGACGGCGACGTGCAGGCCCTGACGGTTCTCGGTGCTCATGGTTCCTCGTCCTCTCAGCGGCCGGTGCCGGCGTAGACGACGGCCTCGCCGTCGGCGGCGTCGAGCTCGAACGCGGTGTGCACGGCGCGCACCGCGTCGTCGAGCGAGTCCTCGCGGGTCACGACGGAGATGCGGATCTCCGAGGTGGAGATCATCTCGATGTTGATGCCGGCGTCGCGCAGCGCCCCGAAGAGCTTCGCGGAGACGCCCGGGTGCGACTTCATGCCCGCGCCGACGAGCGACAGCTTGCCGATCTGGTCGTCGAACTGCAGCGAGTCGAACCCGATCTCGCCCTGCAGCGCGGACAGCGCCGACATCGCGGCCGGGCCGTCGCCCTCGGGGAGCGAGAACGAGATGTCGGTCAGGCCCGTGCGGGCGGCCGAGACGTTCTGCACGATCATGTCGATGTTCACGCCCGAGCCGGCGACGACCTCGAAGATGCGCGCGGCGGTCCCGGGGACGTCGGGCACCCCGACGACGGTGATCTTGGCCTCGCTGCGGTCGTGCGCGACGCCGGAGATGATCGGGTCTTCCATGACGGTCTCCTCGGGAAGGTCTGCAGAGCTGGGGGCAGCGCCGACGGCCGGCTGCGGCGCGGAGTAGGCGTCCGCGCTGACGAACGTGCCGTCCTTGCCGCTGAACGACGAGCGCACGTGGATCGGCACGCCGTAGCGGCGGCCGTACTCGACGCAGCGCAGCGCGAGGACCTTGGCCCCGCTCGCCGCCATCTCGAGCATCTCCTCGTACGTGATGCGGTCGATCTTGCGGGCGCTCGGGACGATGCGCGGGTCGGCCGTGAAGATGCCGTCCACGTCCGTGTAGATCTCGCACACGTCGGCGTCGAGGCCGGCGGCGAGCGCGACGGCGGTCGTGTCCGACCCGCCGCGGCCGAGCGTCGTCACGTCGTTCGTCGACTGCGTGACGCCCTGGAAGCCCGCGACGATCGCGACCTGGCCGCGCTCGATCGTCTCGCGGATGCGGTGCGGGACGACGTCGACGATGCGCGCCTTGCCGTGCACGGCGTCGGTGATGACGCCCGCCTGCTGGCCCGTGAAGGACTTCGCCTTGACGCCCAGGCTGTTGATCGCCATCGCGAGCAGCGACATCGAGATGCGCTCGCCCGCGGTGAGGAGGATGTCCATCTCGCGCTGCGGCGGGAGGGGGGTGACCTGCTGCGCGAGGTCGATGAGCTCGTCCGTCGTGTCGCCCATCGCCGAGACCACGACGACGACGTCGTGCCCGGCCCTCTTGGTCTGCGCGATGCGCTTGGCCACGCGCTTGATGCTCTCGGCGTCGGATACCGACGAACCGCCGTACTTCTGCACGACAAGTGCCACGTGCTGCTCCATCTGTCGCCGGCCTCCGTCTCTCTCAACGGCCCGCCGGGTGCTTGTGGGTCGATCGATGATACGCACGCGTCCCGCCGTCCGGCCAAGCCCGTCCCGCCATGCGGGCCCGGGCGGCGCGGCGTCAGCCCGCGCGGTGGCTCCGGTCGAGGGGCGCGGTCGCGCGCCGGATCGCCGGCATCGGGAGCACGACCGGTCCCGAGGCCACGACCGTCGAGGGCGCACCCCGCCCGGCCTCTCGCACCGGGCCGGCGACGACGACGTAGGCGAGGCCGACGACGAGGGCGCCGCCGACGAGGTTGCCGAGACCGACCCAGGCGAGGTTGCGGGCAAAGTCGGCCCACGTCGTCGGGCCCAGGCCGCCGAGGAGACCGAGCGAGAAGGTCGTCATGTTGGCGACCACGTGCTCGAAGCCGGAGGCGATGAACGCGAGGATCGCCCAGAACAGGACGATCGCCTGGCCCGCCTCGGAGCGCAGGCGACCGCAGGCCCAGATCGCGGCGCACACGAGGAGGTTGCACAGGACGCCGCGGAAGAAGAGCTCGCCGCCGGTCTCGTGGGCCTTCGCCCGCAGCATCGACGCGACCATCTCGCCCGCGGGCGCGTTGGAGTGCAGCACCCCGGCCTGCGTGACCGCGAACGCGAACAGCATCGAGCCGGCGAGGTTGCCGACGAGGCACAGCCCGAGCGTGAGGACGGCGTCACGCACCCGGACCGCGCGCGTCGCGACGCCCTGGGCGAGGATCATCATCGCGGAGGTCGCGAGCTCGGCCCCGGCGAACACGACGAGGGTCAGGGCCGCCGCGAACACGCCTCCGGCGACCAGCCGCTCCCCCGGAGACCCGGCCGCGAGGAAGGGCCCGGCGGTCGCGACCATGAGGACCACCCCGACGCCGATGTACGCGCCCGCGAGCATCGCGGCGACGAGGTAGCGCGCCGGGCGTCTCGCCGAGCCGACCTTCTTCCGGGCCGCCTCCGACTGGGTGGTCAACGCCTGGGCGAGGGTCTGCACGACCTCGATCCTCGCCGTCGCCCGCCGCGGCAGACCAGGGCCTGTGGTCCGCGACCCTCCGGGACCGAAGGACCGCGGCCGCCGGACCGCCCGGAGCGCGACGCCGGCCGCCGTCAGGCGGTCGCCGCCTCCACGGGGAGGTCGACGTCCACGGCGTCCGCGGCGCCGCTCTCCGTCGTCGGCACCGGGACGGCCCCGAGCGGGGACGGGCGCGGGTCGAGCACCGCGGAGACGATCGCCTCGATGGCGAACTCGCTCGCCTCGCCGAGGTCGACCTGCGTGGGGTCGAGGAGCCACTGGACCTGGAGGCCGTCCATGACGGCGAGGATCGACGCCGACGCGTGCCGGACGCTCGCGGGGACCGCGACGCCCCGCTCCGCGCACAGCGCCTCGAACGCCTCCACGGCCTCGCTGCGCAGCGTGCGGTACCGGCCCTCGAAGAAGGCGCGCGCGGGGTGGTCGTCGGTCACGGACTCCGCGGAGAGCACGGCGTACGTCTGCACGATCCCGGCGCGCTGCGCGTTGAGGAACGCCGTGCGGACCAGGTGGCGGAACATGTCGATGCCGCCCGGGATGTGCTGCCCGTCGAGGCCGGCGACGTCGCTCTCGTCGCGGTAGCGCAGCACCTCGAGGAGGAGATGGTCCTTGGACCCGAAGTGGTGGAGGATCCCGGCGTGGGTCATGTCGACCTGCTCGGCGATCTCCGCCAGGGGGCCGTTGTGGTAGCCCTTGCTCCCGAAGGTCGCCATGGCGGCCTTGAGGATCTCCTCGCGGCGCCGGAGGGTCTCCTCCCGCACGCGGGGGCGCCGCCTGCTCGTGGTCATCGCCTCGTCACTTCCTCGTCGTGGTGCCCGGTGCGCCACGGTCGGCGCCGACGTCGGCGCCCCGGCACCGAGCACGTCCTCGGTCCGTCGCCGTCCGGGGTGATCCTACGCACGCGGCAGCGCCTCCGAGCCGCGTTCTCGGCAAAGGTCACGGTGAGATATCGATCTGACCTGGGGAAACGCAGATTCTTGCCAACTTACTGACTGCACGGTAAGTTCTCCGCTCGACAGACGACTCGACGACGAGGAGCACGTACGTGACATCGCAGTCCCTCGCGGGAGAGCGCGACCCCGCGGAGCTCGCCACCCTGCGCACCCGTGCGCAAGGGCTGCCCCTCCGCGAGAAGGTCCGCCTCCTCACCGGCCGGTCCATGTGGCGCCTGCACGCCCAGGACGAGCTCGGGCTGCGCCCCGTCGTCATGTCCGACGGCCCCGTCGGGGTCCGCGGCACGAGCGAGGTCGAGGGCGAGACCTCGATCCTCTTCCCGTCCCCCAGCGCGATCGGCGCGACGTGGGACCGGGCGGTCGCGCACGAGACCGGGCAGGCGTTCGCCCGTGAGGCACGCACGCACGGCGTCGACGTCGTCCTCGCGCCCCAGGTCAACATCCAGCGCACGCCCGTCGGCGGCCGGCACTTCGAGTGCTACTCCGAGGACCCGTACCTCACCGCGCAGATCGGCACCGGCGTCGTGCGCGGCCTCCAGGACCAGGGCGTCGCCGCGTGCGTCAAGCACTACGTCGCCAACGACTCCGAGACCGAGCGCACGTCGTACGTGTCGCACGTCGACCCCCGCGCCCTGCGCGAGGTCTACCTCGCGCCGTTCGAGGACGCGGTCGCGGCGGGCGCGTGGTCCGTCATGGCGGCGTACAACCAGGTGGACGACGGCGTGGAGTCGGGTCCCATGACCGGGCACCGGCACCTGCTCACCGACGTCCTCAAGGACGAGCTCGGGTTCGACGGCGCCGTGGTCTCCGACTGGGTCGCGACGCACACGACCGAGCTCTCCGCGAACGGCGGCCTCGACGTCGTCATGCCCGGCCCGGGCGGCCCGTGGGAGGACACCCTCGTCCGCGCGGTCGAGGAGGGCCGCGTCCCCGAGAGCGAGATCGACGACAAGGTCGCGCGCATCCTCCTGCTCGCGCGCCGGGTCGGAGCGCTCGACGAGCCCGCCCGCCCCGTCACGCACGACGGCGACCTGCGCGCGCTCGTGCGCCGCACCGCCGCCGCCGGCACGGTCGTCCTGCGCTCGGACGTCGCGAACCCCGTGTGGGACCGTCCGGCACCGCGGTCGATCGCGCTCGTCGGCCCCAACGCGGTGCGCCCGCACGTGCTCGGCGGCGGCAGCTCGACCGTGAACCCCGCGCACGTCGTCACGCCCGCCGAGGGACTGGCCGCGCGCTGGCCCGACGCCACGCTCACCGTCGCCCGCGGCGGCGACGCGCGCCGGTTCGCCCCGCGGCTCGACGTGGAGGGCCGCAGCGCCGACGGCGCCGCCGTCGCGATGACCTGGCTCGACGCCGAGGGCGCGACGCTCCGCAAGTCCGTCCTGCCCCGCTGGGACGGGTTCCTGCGCGACCTGCCCGCCGAGGTCGACACCGTCGTGCTCGACGTCGACGTCCTGCTCGACGAGCCCGGGGACCACGTGCTCGAGGTCGGCACGGTCCCGGGTCACACCATCGAGATCGACGGGGTCGTCGTCGCGGAGGACGACCGCCGCTCGGGGGTCGAGGTCATCCTCGACTCCTCGATCAACAACCCGGCGGGCGTCCCCACGACCGTGCACGTCGACGCGCCGCGCCGCGTGCGGATCACGGCGTCGCTCCTCGTCACGCGCGCCCAGGGTTACGGGAACCTCGTCCGCGCGGAGCTCCGCCACCGCGTCCCGGCGCCGAGCGTCGAGCAGGAGATCGCCGACGCCGTCGAGGCGGCCCGCGCGGCCGACCTGACCGTCGTCGTCGTCGGGACGAACGAGGAGGTCGAGTCCGAGGGCTGGGACCGCACGTCGCTCGCGCTGCCCGGCCGTCAGGACGAGCTCGTCGAGCGGGTCCTCGACGCCGACCCGGACGCGGTCGTCGTCGTGAACGCGGGCGCCCCTGTGCTCCTCCCCTGGCTCGACCGCGCGCGCACCGTGCTGTGGGTGTGGTTCCCGGGCCAGGAGGCCGGGCACTCGATCGCGGACGTCCTCGCGGGCGTCGTCGAGCCGGCGGGCCGCCTCCCCTGGACGCTCCCGGCCGACGAGGCCGACGTCCCCGTCCCGCACGCGGTCCCCGACCAGGGGGTCGTCGAGTACGCCGACGGCGTCCACGTCGGCTACCGCGCGTGGGAGCGCTCGGGCGCCGTCCCCGCCGCACCCTTCGGGCACGGGCTGGGCTGGACGACGTGGTCGTACGACGCGTCCGGCGAGCCTGACCATCTCCCCGCCCGCACTCCCGACGGCGACGCGACCCTCACGGTCCGCGTCACCAACACCGGGCACCGCGACGGCCGCGAGGTCGTCCAGGTCTACGTCGAACCTCCGGTCGCGCCCGCGTCGGCCCCGGTCGCCGAGCGCGACCGACCGGTCCGCTGGCTCGGCGGGTTCGCCGTCGTCGACGTCGCCGCGGGGGCCTCCGCCGACGTCACCGTGACCGTCCCCCGCCGTCAGCTCGAGGTGTGGGACACCGACAGCGGACGCTGGCACCTCCCGGCCGGGACCTACCGGCTCCGGGTGGGGCGTTCCGTCCACGACCTCCGCCTGGACACCGCGGTCCGGGTGCAGGAGAGCACCACGGAACAGGAGTAGCCGGACCGCGGTCCACCCGGGCGACCCAGCGCCCCACGCAGTTCTCACGCAGTACTCACGCATGCTCGACCGCCCCGGCACCGCGCCGGGGACGAAGTTCCCTCGAAGGAGAGAGATTCATGAGGTTGAAGGCCTCCGCGATCGCCCTCGGCATCGCGACAGCACTCGTGCTGACCGGCTGCTCGTCGTCCGGCGGCAACGACGACGACAGCACGACCAGCTCCGGCGAGGGCGCCGCCCTCACCATCGCCAAGCCGGACGGAGCGATCGCGACCGAGTCGAACAACCCGTGGATCGGCGACTCGTCCGCGCTCAAGCTCGGCTACGTCAACGCGATCTACGAGCCCGTCGGCATCGTCAACGTCGTCGACCCGTCGGACGAGATCCGCCCCTGGCTCGCGTCCGAGATCACGTGGTCGGAGGACTACACGTCGGTGACGCTCACGACCCGCGAGGGCGTGAAGTGGAGTGACGGCAAGGACCTCACGGCCGACGACATCGCGTACTCGTACCAGATCCTCGTCGACACGCCCGAGCTCAACACCGCGGCGCTCGACATCACGGACGTCGCCGTGGACGGCGACAAGGTCACCGTCACGTTCGGCACGCCGATGTTCGCCAAGCAGGACAAGGTGCTGCACCGGTTCGTCGTCCCGAAGCACGTGTGGGAGGGCGTCGCCGACCCGACGACGGAGACGAACCCCGACCCCGTCGGCACCGGCCCCTACACGCTGACGAGCTTCAGCACGGAGAGCGTCCAGCTCGACGCGCGCGACGACTACTGGGGCGGCGAGCTCGCGGTCCCGACGCTGTACTACGTCTCCTACAACGACAACAGCGCCCTGACGACGGCGCTCGCCAACGGCGACGCGGACTGGGCGCAGGCGTTCCTCCCGAACGTGCAGTCGGCGTTCGTGGACAAGGACCCGGAGCACAACGTGTACTGGGCCCCCGCCGGCCTCGGCATCGACGCGATGTTCGTCAACACGACCAAGAAGCCGTTCGACGACGTCGCGTTCCGCCAGGCCGTGAACATGGTCATCGACCGCGAGCAGCACCAGCAGATCGCCCGCGAGGGCGGCGTCCCGCTGCTCACCTCCGTCACGGGACTGCCGACCCCGGCCGGCGACCCGTTCATCTCGGACGAGTTCGCGGGGGAGGAGTACGAGGTCGACGTCGAGGGCGCCAAGAAGGTCCTCACCGACGCCGGGTACACGTTCGAGGGCGACACCCTGATCGACCCCGACGGCGAGCCCGTCACCTTCCAGCTCAGCGTCCCGCAGGGCTGGAACGACTACGTCACCGGCATCAGCCTCATCGCGGAGTCGGTCAAGGCGATCGGCGTCGAGGCCACGGTCGACACGCCCGACTCGGACTCGTGGTGGGCCGCCAAGGGCACCGGCGACTTCGACGCGATCCTGCACTGGACCGAGACCGGCGCGACGCCGTACGACATCTACAGCGACACGATGGACGCCCGCTGGCTCAAGCCGGTGGGTGAGGCCGCGGACTACAACTTCGGCCGCTTCGACAGCCCGGAGGCCACGGCCGCCCTCGACGCGTACCTCGCGGCGACGACGGACGAGGACCGCGCGACGGCCATCGCGGAGGCGCAGAAGATCTTCGTGGACCAGGTCCCGGTCATGCCGATCGGCACGCGCCCGTTCATCACGGAGTTCAACACGCGCAACTACGTCGGCTGGCCGAGCGACGACGACCCGTACATCAACGCGGACCCGACGCAGCCGACCGCGGTGCTCATCCTCACCCAGCTCAAGCCGGCCGAGTGAGGTCACCGAGGCCCAGCCCCCCGCACAGAAACAGGTAGGACGAGTGAACACCGAACCCCTGCTGACCGTCTCGAGCTTCAGCGTGGTCTACGACGTCGACCCGCCGGTCGAGGCCGTCAGCGACGTCTCCCTCACGCTGCACCGCGGGGAGATCCTCGGCCTCGCCGGCGAGTCCGGCTGCGGCAAGACGTCGCTCGCGTACGGCATCCAGCGGCTGCTCAAGCCGCCGGCCGTGATCCCCTCGGGATCGGCGATCTTCCACGACGAGTCGGGCGAGGACGTCGACCTCAACGCGCTCGACGACGACGCGATGCGCCGGTTCCGCTGGGACAAGGCGTCGATGGTGTTCCAGGGGGCGATGAACGCGCTCAACCCCGTCGCGACCATCGGCAAGCAGCTCGGCGACGTGTTCGAGACGCACCGCCCCCGCATGAGCAAGGCCGAGCGGACCGAGGAGAGCGCCCAGCTCCTCGACCTCGTCGGCGTCGGACGCGACCGACTGCGCTCCTACCCGCACGAGCTCTCCGGCGGCATGCGCCAGCGCGTCATGATCGCCATGGCCCTGGCGCTCAAGCCCCAGCTCATGATCATGGACGAGCCGACGACGGCCCTCGACGTCCTCGTGCAGCGCGAGATCCTCCAGCAGATCTCGGACCTGCGGAAGCAGTTCGGCTTCTCGGTCATCTTCATCACGCACGACCTCCCGCTGCTGCTCGAGATCTCCGACCGGATCGCGGTCATGCGCCAGGGACGGATCGTCGAGCTCGACACCGCGGCGAACATCTACCACCACGCCCAGCACGAGTACACGCGCACGCTCCTCGGCTCGTTCCCGAGCCTCACCGGCGAGCGGGGCGGGTTCGTGCGCGGCCGGTCGGAGCCCGCGACCACGGCCGCGAGCACTGCCACGACCAGCGCAGGAGGCCAGGCCTGATGACCACCCTCGAGTTCTCGCACGTCAGCAAGAAGTACAAGGTCCGGGGTTCGGGCGACCTGCTGGCGCTCGACGACGTCAGCTTCACGCTCACCTCGGGGCGCACCGTCGCGCTCGTCGGGCAGAGCGGCAGCGGCAAGTCGACGATCGCGAAGATCCTCACGCAGCTCGAGCGCGCCACGTCCGGCGAGATCCTGCTCGACGGCGCCCCCATCCCCCGCCGGGGACGGGCGCTGCGCCGCTACCGGCAGCAGATCCGCATGGTCTTCCAGGACCCGTTCGCGTCGCTCAACCCGTACCACACGATCCGCCACCACCTCGAGCGCCCGCTGCGCCTCGACCACGTGGTCCCGAAGGACGAGGTCGACGCCGAGGTGCACCGCCTCCTCGACCGCGTCCACCTGGACGGCGGGGTCGTGGAACGCCGCCCGCACGAGCTGTCCGGCGGTCAGCGCCAGCGCGTCGCGATCGCGCGCGCCCTCGCGTCGCGCCCGTCGCTGCTCATCGCCGACGAGCCGGTCTCGATGCTCGACGTGTCGATCCGCCTCGGCGTCCTCAACCTCCTCGCCGAGCTCCAGCGCGAGGCGAACCTCGGGGTCCTCTACATCACGCACGACCTGGCGACCGCGCGCCACTTCAGCGACGAGATCATGGTCCTGCACCACGGCAAGGTCGTGGAGCACGGCCCCGCCGACGACGTGATCCTCGAGCCCCAGCACCCCTACACCCGCGCGCTACGCGATGCCTCGCCCAACCCGGAGGTCCACTTCTCCGGCACCGGCCCCGCATCGTCGAGGAGCTGATCCCGTTGCGATTCTTCGCCCGCCGCACCGCCTTCTACCTGTTCACCGCCTGGGCGGCGATCACGATCAACTTCTTCCTGCCCCGCATGATGAAGGGCGACCCGGTCTCCGCGTACCTCGCGAAGAACCAGGGGAAGATCAGCCCGGAGGCGGCCGAGTCGCTGCGCACCCTCTTCGGGCTCGACGACGGCCGGTCGCTCTTCCAGCAGTACATCGACTACTGGGGCCTCATGCTCCGTGGCGACCTCGGCCGGTCGTTCTCCAAGGGCCTCGCCCCGGTCGGCGACGTGATCGCCGCCGCCCTGCCGTGGACGCTCGGGCTCGTGGGCATCGCCACGATCCTCAGCTTCTTCCTCGGCAGCGGTCTCGGCGCGGTCATCGGCTGGCGCCGCGGGAGCAAGGCCGACGCGATCGTGCCGATCTCGACGTTCTTCTCGACGGTCCCGTACTTCTGGATGGGCCTCATCGCCATCGCGGTCTTCTCGAGCATGCTCGGCTGGTTCCCCGCCTCGCACGCCTACAGCAAGGGCGCGTCGCCCGAGTGGTCGTGGGAGTTCGCCTGGGACGTGATCCAGCACGGCACGCTGCCCGCGCTGACCATCGTCGTCGCGTCGCTCGGCGGCTGGGTGCTCGGGATGCGGAACATGATGATCACCGTCCTCGACGAGGACTACGTGACGGTCGCGCAGGCCAAGGGCCTCCCGCCGCGCAAGGTGCTCACGCGCTACGCGTCGCGCAACGCGGTGCTGCCGCAGCTCTCGAGCTTCGCCCTGTCCCTCGGCTTCATCGTGGGCGGCACGCTCGTCATGGAGCTCGTCTTCTCCTACCCCGGGGTGGGCAAGCTGCTGCTCGACGCCACCAACGCGAAGGACTACCCGCTGATGCAGGGCCTCTTCCTCGTCATCACGCTCTCGGTCCTCGTCGCGAACATCCTGGCGGACGTCGCCTACGCCGCCCTCGACCCGCGCACGCGTCAGACGGAGGCCTGAGCCATGACGTCCACCACCACGACCGCGACGAGCGAGGCCACCGCGCCCGCGACCCCGCCTGCCGCCTCGGGCGGCTCCTCCGGACGCGGCCTCGCGAGCCGCGCCGGGGCGTCGTTCGCGATGTTCCGCAACGGCAAGTCGCTCACCGGCCTCATCATCCTCGGCGTGTTCACGCTCGTGGCGATCTTCGGCGACCTCCTCGCGCCGTACGGCCCGCTCGAGAAGGACTTCACCGCGCTCAAGCAGCCGCCGTCCGCGCAGCACCTGCTCGGCACGACGCACATGGGCGAGGACGTCCTCAGCCAGATCATCTACGGCACGCGGGGCGTGCTGGTCGTCGGGTTCGTCTCCGGCATCATCGCGACGCTCGTCGCGGTGATCGTCGGGGTGACCGCCGGGTACATCGCGGGCTGGCGCAGCGAGTCCCTCTCGGCGCTCACGAACGTGTTCCTCGTGCTCCCGGGCCTGCCGCTCATGATCATCGTGGCGTCGCAGCAGGAGAACCCGAGCCTCCTCCTCGTCTCCACGGTGCTCGCGATCACGGGCTGGGCCTGGGGCGCGCGCGTCCTGCGGGCGCAGACCCTGTCGCTCCGCAACCGGGACTTCATCCAGGCGGCGCGGGCGAACGGCGAGCCGATCCACCGCATCATCGCCGTCGAGATGCTGCCGAACCTCACCGCGATCATCGCGTCGAGCTTCGTCGGCACGGTGACCGCGGCGGTCCTCGGCCTGACGACCCTCGCCTTCATCGGGGTCATCCCCATCACGAACCTCAACTGGGGCACGATCCTCTTCTGGGCCCAGCAGAACGGCGCCTTCCCCGACTACTGGTGGTGGTACGTCCCCGCCGGCCTGTGCATCGCGCTGCTCGGCATGGCCCTGTCGCTCATCAACTTCGGCATCGACGAGTACGTGAACCCGCGCCTGCGGTCCGCCGGCGAGCGGGCGCGAGCGATGCGCAAGAAGGGCTACAAGGTCTCGAGCGGGATCACCACCGTCGCCGACCGCCCCGACCTGCTGGCCGGGAGCGTCACCCCGCCGCCGCCCGACGCGCCGCACGTCGACCTGCCGGGCGCTCCGGTGCACGGGGACGACATCGGCGCGGTGACGGAGGCCGACCAGGCGACGGGCGGCCCGGACGTGATCCCGGCCGGCCGGCCGGAGCGCTCCGCGTAGCGGACGCCGCACAGACAGGTGAGGGGCCGTACCACGGCCCCTCACCGGCAGACGGTCCCGGCACGGGACGCCGTCCGCGCCACGCCCCTGGTGCGGACGGCACGCCTCCACCCGTGCCGGGACCGTTCGCGTCCCTCGGGTCAGCGCATCTTGCGCCGGTAGATCGCGACGGCCCACGCGTAGGCGACGACGAGGATCCCGACGAGCCACGCGAGCGCGACCCAGATGTCGGAGCCGACCGGCTGCCCGCCGAACAGCGCGCGCAGCGTGTCGACGATCGCGGTGACCGGCTGGTTCTCCGCGAACCACGCGACCGGGCCCGGCATCGTGTCCGTGGGGACGAACGCGGAGCTGATGAACGGCAGGAAGATCAGCGGGTAGCTGAACGCCGACGCACCGTCGACCGTCTTGGCCGAGAGCCCGGCGACCACCGCGAGCCACGTCAGGGCGAGCGTGAACAGCACGAGGATGCCCAGGACGGCGAGCCACGCGCCCGCCGACGCGTCGGTGCGGAACCCCATGAGGAGCGCGACGCCGACGACGATCGTCACCGAGACGAGGTTCGCGACGAGCGACGTGAGCACGTGCGCCCACAGGACGCTGGACCGCGCGACGGGCATCGACTGGAAGCGCTCGAAGATGCCGCCCTGCAGGTCGAGGAACAGCCGGTACGACGTGTACGCGACGCCCGAGGCGACGGTGATGAGCAGGATGCCGGGCAGCATGTAGTCGATGTACGACCCGGCGGCGCCGGTGTCGATCGCGCCGCCGAGGACGTAGACGAACAGCAGCATGAGCGCGATCGGGGTGACGGCGGTCGTGATGATCGTGTCCGGGCTGCGCAGGATGTGGCGCAGCGAGCGGCCGGTCAGGACACGGGTGTCGGCCAGGACGTGCGTGGTCATCGGAGCTCCTCTCCGGCGGGCTGGGTGCCCTCGGCGGTCGTCGGGGTCGTGGGGTCGTCGCCGGTCTCGCCGACGAGGGTGAGGAACACGTCCTCCAGGGACGGCTGCTTCTCGACGTACTCGACCTGCGCGGGCGGCAGGAGCGCCTTGAGCTCGGCCAGGGTGCCGTTCTGGATGATGGTGCCGCGGTGCAGGATCGCGATCCGGTCCGCGAGCTGCTCGGCCTCGTCGAGGTACTGCGTGGTGAGCAGGACGGTCGTGCCGCCGTGGGCGAGCTCGCGCACCGTGGCCCAGACCTCGATGCGCGCCTGCGGGTCCAGGCCCGTCGTGGGCTCGTCGAGGAAGATGACCGGCGGGTTGCCGATCAGGCTCATCGCGATGTCGAGGCGACGGCGCATCCCGCCCGAGTAGGTCCCGGCCCGGCGCGAGCCCGCGTCGGTGAGCGAGAAGCGGGCGAGGAGGTCGTCCGCCACCTGACCGGGGTTCTTCAGGTGGCGCAGGCGCGCGACGAGCACGAGGTTCTCGCGCCCCGTGAGGACCTCGTCGACCGCGGCGAACTGCCCGGTCAGCGAGATCGACTCCCGGACCTGCCCGGGCTGCTCGACGACGTCGTACCCGTGGACGCTCGCAGCGCCCGCGTCGGGCGTGAGGAGCGTCGACAGGATGCGCACGAGCGTGGTCTTGCCCGCCCCGTTGGACCCCAGGAGCGCGAAGATGCTCCCGCGTGCCACGTCCAGGTCGACCCCACGCAGCACGTGCAGGTCGCCGAACGACTTCTCGATGCCTCGGACCCGCACCGCAGGCTCGAGCGTCTGGTCGACTGACATGTCCAGGTCTCCGTCTCTCTCAGGTGTGGTTCAGGGCCGGCGGACGACGACGTCGCCGAAGCCGGTGCTGGCGTGGATCTCCGCGGTGGCCTCGTCCTCGACGGGCCCCTCGGTCGGGGTCAGGTGGTTGCGGACGCTGCCGTGCTCGGAGCTCGCGTCGAGGAACGCGGCCGTGCCCTCCGGCACACCCACGTCGATCGAGCCGAACGACGTGCTGAGCGTGACGCTGCCGGACTCCAGGCGGTCGACCCGGATGCCGCCGTGCGCGGACTTGGCGGTGAGGGTGCCGGCCACCCGGGTCACGGCGATCTCGCCGTGCGCGCCCTGCACGGCGAGCGTGCCCGTCACGGCACCGACCGTCGTCGTGCCGTTGCTGGCCTTGATGGTCCCGTCGCCGGCGATCTCGCTGATGCGCACCGATCCGGCGCTGACCTTGACGTCCGCGGTGCCGGCGACGCGGCCGACGACGACGGACCCCGCCGAGGCCTTGAGGGCCAGCCGGTCGACGTCCTCGAGCCGGACGTCGGCGACGGAGAGCGTCATGTCGACGTCCCCGAGCGAGCCCTCGGTGTAGAGGGTGCCCGCCTTGCCGCGGAGGTCGGACCCGGCCGGGAGCTCGACCGTGATGTCGGCGGTCCCGGCCGCGAACGGCAGGACGAACTGCTTCCACGAGCCGGGGTACAGGATCGTGACGGCGTCACCGTCGCGGTCGACCCGGACGTCCTGGGCCGCGCGGACGCTGCCGGACTTCGAGGGGTCCGTCGGCAGGACCGTCACGACGACGTCGTCACGGTCGCCGGCGACGACGTGCAGGTTGGCGAAGGGCACGTCCACGACGACCGGGACGGGCTGGGAGGCGGGGAAAGTGGGCATGACGAAGCTCCAACGGTGGTGTCGGTGTGGTGTCAGCGGATGGTCGGAGGGGCGGGCGTGCGGACCGGAGCGGTCAGCGCACCCAGCCGGTGACGCGGGCGGAGCCGCGCGGCTGCGGGCGGGCCTGCGCGGCCGGGCGCCCGGTGGACTGCTCGAGCGCCGCGGCGACCGCGCGCACGAGCCACGTGTTGACGGAGACGCCGTCGCGGGCGGCGGCGGTCTCGGCCTGCGTCTTGAGGTGGTCGGGCAGACGCAGGGTCGTGCGGGTCGTGGCGCCGGACTCGGCGTCGACCGGCGCCGCGGCGGGGGTCGGCGCGGACGCCGGAGCGACGCCGTACGCCGGCTCACCGGGAGCGCTGGGCGGGGCCACGGGGGCCGGGGCGGCGACCACGAACTCCGGGGCGCCGCCCCGCAGCCGCACGTCGACCGACCCGGGCGCGAGCTCCGCGGAGATCTCTCCCGCCGCGGCCGAGAGCGCGTCGAGCAGGACGAGCCGCACGGCCGCGTCGAGAGGAGCGGTCAGCCGCTCGGCGAGCCGGCGGCCGTCGTCCCCCGCGGCGTCCGCGGCGGCGGCGAGGCGGTTCTGGAGGTCGTCGACATACGGGGTGAGGTCCATGACGCCATCATGGCACCACTCGTGGTGTCATAGCAACCCCTCATGGCAACATTTCGACACCACGTGACACCAGACGGGTCTCCGCGCTGGTCAGCGTGGTGTCAGGAGCGCAGGTCGGTGACGACGTCGGAGCCGAGCTTGAGGATGAGCGCTCCCACCACGACCACGAACACCACGCGGACGAACGCGCTGCCCTTGGCCACGGCCATGCGCGCCCCGACGTACGCACCGAGCAGGTTCGCCGCGCCCATGAGCAGACCCAGGCCCCACAGGACCGCGCCGTACGGGACGAAGAAGATCAGCGCGCCCGCGTTCGTCGCGAAGTTCGCGATCTTCGCGAGCGCCGACGCGGGCAGGAACGCGTACCCGAGGATGCTCACGAGCGCGATGACGA
This sequence comes from Cellulosimicrobium sp. CpK407, assembly GCF_051844275.1. Classification (NCBI taxonomy): domain Bacteria; kingdom Bacillati; phylum Actinomycetota; class Actinomycetes; order Micrococcales; family Promicromonosporaceae; genus Cellulosimicrobium; species Cellulosimicrobium sp. CpK407. The sequence goes on along the minus strand of NZ_JBGNYC010000006.1, from coordinate 70,678 downwards.
AGAACGTCCCGGTGCCCGGGCCGAGGAGGCCGTCGTACGTGCCGATGACGAGGCCGATCCCGGCTGCGGCCCAGCGGTGGCCGTTGCCCTCCCAGCGCAGGTTCGTCGTGTGCCCCAGCTTCGGCTTCGCGATCGTGTAGGCCGCGACCCCGACGAGCACCACGAGGATGATCGGCTCGAACAGCTCCGCCGGGATGCGCGACGCGAGGGCGGCGCCGCCGATCGCGCCGACCAGCGCCGCGAGCGCCATCGGACCGGCCGTCCGCAGGTCGGGGCCCACCCGCCGGTAGTACGTCGCCGCGCTCACCGAGGTGCCCATGATGCTCGCGAGCTTGTTCGTCGCGAGCGCCTGGACCGGGCTGATGCCGGGCACGAGGAGCAGCGCGGGGAGCTGGACCAGACCCCCGCCGCCGACGACGGCGTCGATCCACCCCGCCGTCAGGGCGGCGAGGACGAGCAGGAGGACGGTCACGCCGTCGATCTCGAGCCCGCCGGAGACCGGGAGGGAGAAGGCGGGCAGCACTCCCTAGTGGTACCACAGCGCCTCGGTCGCGGTGGTCCTGCGTCCCGGTCGTGCGCATCCGGTCCGCCGGACGGGCATCGAACCGCGACGTGCGTCAGGACTGGAGGGCGTCGTACTCCGCCTCGGCCGCGACGTCGTCCTCGACGTCGAGGCGCAGGTGCGCGAGCGCGAGCTGGAGCACGCGCAGCGCGCTCGCGGCGCGCTCCCCCCAGAGCGAGACGTAGGAGAACTGCCACCACCACAGGCCCTCGAGCTCGCGGCCGCCGTCGTAGTGCTGGAGGCCCTTCGCGAGGCACTCCGCGACGCACGCGAGGTCTCCCGAGAGGGACGCGGCCCCGACCTCGGCGCCCACGAGCGGGTCCGTGATCTCGGCGTAGTCGTCGAACCCGTCGAAGAGCTGGGAGAGGGCCGTCCGCAGCGGGTCCACGTCGGTGTCGCGGCCGGCGTCGGGCTCGAAGCGCTCGACCGGGACGACGTCGCCCATCGCCCCGAGCCGTGCGCCCGCGGCAAGCGCGTCCGACAGGGCGAGCAGCAGCAGGGGCAGCACGGCCCCGGGTGCGGCCCCCGACGCGACCTGCGTCGCGGTCGTCAGGAACGCGCGCGCCTGCGCGGCCATGCCCTCGGCGATCTCCCGCAGGTCGGGGTCGTTCTCGATCTCCCCCATGCTCGTCACCTCTCGTCAGCCGCCGACGAGACGTCGGCCCTCGAACGCCCGGCCGAGCGTCACCTCGTCCGCGTACTCCAAGTCTCCCCCGACCGGCAGCCCGGACGCGAGGCGGGTCACGCGCAGGCCCATGGGTCCGAGCATGCGCGCGAGGTACGTGGCCGTGGCCTCGCCCTCGACGTTCGGGTCGGTCGCGAGGATCACCTCGGTCACCTGGCCGTCGGCGAGACGCGCCATGAGCTCGGCGATCCGCAGGTCGCCCGGACCGACGTTCTCGATCGGGTTGATGGCGCCGCCGAGCACGTGGTACCGACCGCGGAACTCGCGCGTGCGCTCGATCGCGACCACGTCCTTGGGCTCCTCGACGACGCAGATCACCTCGGGCGACCGGCGCGGGTCCGCGCAGATGCGGCACTGCTCGGACTCCGCGACGTTCCCGCACGTCTCGCAGAAGCGCACGCGCGCCTTCACCTCGGTGAGCGCGTCGGCGAGCCGGCGCACGTCGACCGCGTCGGCCGCGAGCAGGTGGAACGCGATGCGCTGCGCGCTCTTGGGCCCGACGCCGGGAAGCCGGCCGAGCTCGTCGATCAGGTCCTGGACAGCGCCTTCGTACACGCCCCCAGCCTACGGGGCGCGGCCCACACGACCGGCCTGCCTGGTCGAGTCAGGACGGCCGGGTCGGTCAGGACGCGACGATCTCGACCTCGAACCCGTCGACGTCCTCGAGATAGGCGGCGTAGTGGTCGTCTCCGCCGGCGAACGGGTGGCGGTCGCCGAACAGCAACGACCACCCGTGGTCGCCGGCCCGCAGGACCAGCTCGTCCACGTCAGCGCGCGAGCCGCCGCGGAAGGCGAGGTGGTTCAGGCCCGGCCGCAGCCGGTCGTGCTCCCCGGACGCGAGCACCGGGCTCTGCTCGACGACGACGTACGTCCCGCCGAGTCGCCAGGACCGGCCGTGCTCCCATCGCTGGTGCAGCGCGTACCCGAGCTCGGGGAGCAGCCAGCCCCAGGAGCGCTCCGCCCGGGCGAGGTCCGGCACCCAGAGCTCGACGTGGTGGAGGCCGCCCCGGCTCACGGTCAGACACCCTGGTCCTGGATCTCCTCGATGATCTTGCCGTCGAGCAGGCTCACGACGAGCGCCGTCCCGACCAGACCGGTCGAGACGATGTCGGGGTCGTCCGCGGAGGGCAGGTCGTCCATCGAATCGACCGTCGACGGCGCGTCCCGCCGAGCCGACGCCTCGGCAGGTCGGGAGACGCGGGCCGTCGTGGCCGCCGCGATCGCCGCGCGCGCGGCAGAGACCCCGCGCAGCGGCTGCGCCGGGGAGGCTGGCGCAGGGCTCACGGGCGAGACCGGTGCCGGGGCGGCCGGAGCCTGCGCAGCGGGCACCACGCGCGTCTCCGGGGCGTGGTCGAGAACAGGCTCCGGCTCGGGCCCGTCGTCGAGGTCGGCCGGAGGCTCGGCGGGCGCCCCCGCGAGCCACGCCTCGTCCGCCGTGTCGATCCGAGGTTCGGGCGACGGCGACGGCGACGAGGCTCCGGCGAGCCAGGCCTCGTCCGCGGCGTCGACCACCGGACGGTGGTCCGCGTCGCCGCCGGCGACGCCCGTCTCGACCGGTCGCTCCTGCAACGCGACGGCGCCGCGCGGTGCGGACGCGCCCGTCGCGAGCGCGGTCGGGGAGGTGGCCGTGCCGAACGCCACGGTCCCGCCCGGCGCGCCGACCGTCGCGAGGGGCACGGACGCACCGCCCCCTCCGGAGCCGGGCTCCGGACCGGTCCCGCCGAGGCCGGGCGCTGCCGGGCCCCGACCGGGGCCCGCGGGGGCGGGGGCCGCAGGGCCCTGTGCCGAGGGGCGCCCGGCACCGGCCGCCCCGCCCTCGTCGAGCCGCGCCTCGACGCGCACCTGGAGCCCGAGGGTCTGGTAGACGACGTCCTGCACCGCGTGGATGTGCCGCGAGGAGGAGAAGGTGCGTGCGAGGCCTGGCGACGGGAAGGCGAGGAAGAGGACGCCCTGCGCGAGCTCCGCGACCTGCGCGTTCGGGCCGACCAGCGACCACGTGACGGGGTTCGCCCGCAGGTTCTCCAGCACCTCGGGCCAGCGCCGCCGGAGCTCCTCGGTCGTGAACGCCGGGCTCGCGGCACCGGACGGGGCGCTCGCCGTCGGCTGCGCCGGACGGCCTGCTGCCAGCCCTGCGGGGGCCGCCTCGGCACGCGCGGGCGGCGCCGCCTCCTCGCGCGTCGGCGACACGGCGTCGTCGTGCGTCGCTGCATCGGCGTCCGCGTGGTCCTGCTCCGCCGGACCGGTCGGCTCGACCGGGCCGGTCCGACGCGCGGTACCGGTCTGCTCGACCGGCGGCACCGCCTGCGCCGGTCCGCCGCCGGTCTCCGCGGTCGACGACGACGTGGGCACGGCGGGCGGCGCGGCGTCCGTGCGCGCGGGCTCGGTCGTGCCCGACGGAACGACGCCCTCGCTCGGTACGGACGGGGTGTCCGGTGCCGACGGGGCGCCGGGTGCCGGTGCCGAGGCCCGCTCGTCCTCGACGGTCCCTGCCGGGACGGCCGCGGCGGCGCGGGGCTCGGCCGGCTCGGGTGCAGGCCGCGCGTCGGTCGGCGCGGCGGCACCGGCCGACGGCTGCACAGCGGGGGCGGACGGGGTGGTCCGGGTGGGGCGGAGGGCGGCGCGCACGGCGGCGGCACCGGTGAGACCGGACGCCGGTGCGGTCGCGGCGGGGGCCTGGCCGCCGCCGTCGGGCACCGTGGCTCCGGCAGGCGTCCCCGCCCCCGGCGAGACGGCCGCCGGCACGGCGGCGACGGCGCCCAGGCCGCCGCGCTCGAGCCGGTCGAGGCGCGCCGCGAACCCGGCTGCGCCGTCGTCGGCCCCGGGAAGGAGCAGCCTCGCCATGAGGAGCTCCAGGTGGAGTCGCGGCGAGGTGGCGCCCGTCATCTCCGTGAGCGCCGCGTTGACGAGGTCGGCCGCGCGCGAGAGCTCGGCGACGCCGAGGTTCTGCGCCTGGGCGCGCATGCGTGCGAGCTGGTCGGCGGGCTGGTCGCGCAGCACGGCCTGCGCCTCGTCGCCGGAGACGGCGATGACGATGAGGTCGCGCAGGCGTTCGAGGACGTCCTCGACGAAGCGCCGGGGCTCGTGCCCGGTCGCGATGACGTGGTCCACGACGCGGAAGATGCTCGCGCCGTCGCGCGCGGCGAGGGCGTCCACGACGTCGTCGAGCAGCGTCGCGTGCGTGAAGCCCAGGAGCGCGACGGCGCGCTCGTACTCCACGGCGCCGTCCTGGGCGCCCGCGATGAGCTGGTCCATGACGGACAGCGAGTCGCGGACGGAGCCGCCCCCGGCGCGCGTGACGAGCGGGACGACGCCGCCGCCGATCGTCACGCCCTCCGCGGCGCACAGCTCCTCGAGGTAGGGCCCGAGCACGTCCGGCGGGACGAGACGGAAGGGGTAGTGGTGCGTGCGCGAGCGGATGGTGCCGATGACCTTGTCCGGCTCCGTCGTCGCGAAGACGAACTTCACGTGCTCGGGCGGCTCCTCGACGAGCTTGAGCAGGGCGTTGAAGCCCTGCGGCGTCACCATGTGCGCCTCGTCGAGGATGAAGATCTTGTACCGGTCGCGCGCCGGGGCGAACGCGGCGCGCTCGCGCAGCTCGCGGGCGTCGTCGACGCCGTTGTGCGACGCCGCGTCGATCTCGACGACGTCGAGGCTGCCCGGGCCGCCGCGCGCGAGCTCGACGCACGACGGGCACTCGCCGCAGGGCGTGTCGAGCGGGTCGTCCGGGGTGTTCCGCGCGCAGTTGAGCGTGCGCGCGAGGATGCGCGCGCTCGTCGTCTTGCCGCAGCCGCGCGGGCCGGAGAAGAGGTAGGCGTGGTTCACCCGGCCGCTGCGCAGCGCCTGCATGAGCGGCGCGGTCACGTGGTCCTGACCGATCACCTCGGCGAAGGTCTCGGGCCGGTAGCGGCGGTACAGGGCGGTGCTCACCCCCGTCACTCTAGACGCCGCGTCCCACAGGCACGAGGCCGCTCCGCCGTCGTCGACGCCGAGCGCCACGAGATCGACCCGTACGTCCGAGATCGACCCTCGGGAGGTCGATCTGGGGACGCACGGGCCGATCTCGCGGGGCGGGTCAGCGGTGGAGCGCCTTGCGGGCGAGCCAGTTGCCGAGGAGCTGCGCGACCTGGACGATCGCGATGATGACGACGACCGTCACGACCACGACGCCCCAGTTGTAGCGCTGGTAGCCGTAGACGATCGCGAAGTTGCCGAGCCCGCCGCCGCCGATGATCCCCGCGATCGCGGACATGTCCAGCACGGCGATGAAGAGGAACGTGTACCCGAGGATGAGCGGCGCGAGCGCCTCGGGGACGAGCACCGTCGTGATGATGCGCCACGACGACGCGCCCATCGCGCGCGCCGCCTCGATGACGCCCGGGTCGATGCCCACGAGGTTCTGCTCGACGATGCGGCTCGTGCCGAACGCCGTCATGACGGACAGCGGGAAGATGAACGCCTCGGTGCCGAGCGTCGTCCCGACCACCTGGAGCGTCACCGGCCCGAGCAGCGTGACGAAGATGATGAACGGGATGGGCCGCACGATGTTGACGAGCACGTTGAGCACGCCGAACACCCAGCGGTTGTCGAGCAGGTTGCCCCGCCGCGTCACGTAGAGCGCGATGCCGAGGGCGAGGCCCGCCAGCCCGCCCGTGAGCAGCGCGACGGACACCATCTGGAGCGTCTGCCCGAAGGACTCCCAGAGGATCGGCCAGAGCTGGGACCAGTCGCGGTTCATCAGCGGCCTCCGAGGTTGCCGTGGCGGAAGAGGGTCTCGCGGCCGGTCCCGTACGGGTCGCCCAGGTCGCCGCCGGCGTCCTCGGGGGCGTCCCCGGCGCCCGGGTCGGCGTCGAGCCGCGCAACGCGCGGGTCGTCGAGCGGCCGGTCCGCGGTCCCCAGGTCCACGACGTCGGCCCGCTCGGCCAGCGCGACGAGGAACGGCGCGATCCGGTCCTCCGGCGCGTCGAGCTCGACGGTGAGCGACCCGAACGGGCGCTCCCCGACCTCGGAGATGCCGCCGTAGACGACGGACCCGTCGACGTCGTGCTCGCGCAGGAGGCGGAACAGGTCGGTCCCCGTGCTCGCGCCCTCCCGCACGCCGACCGTCACGAGCCGCCCGGGGTGCCGCTCGCGCAGCCGGGCGAGCGTGTCGCGCGACGGGCGGTCGTGCAGGGCCGTGCCGACGAACCGCTGGGCGGCGTCCGCGCCGGGTGCGGAGAAGACGTCGTACACGTCACCCGTCTCGACGACCCGCCCGTGCTCCATCACGGCGACGCGGTGGCACGTCGAGCGCACGACCTCCATCTCGTGCGTGATGACGACGATGGTGATGCCGAGCTCGGCGTTGACGCGCCGCAGGAGCGCCAGCACCTCGCGCGTCGTCTCGGGGTCGAGCGCGGAGGTCGCCTCGTCGGCGAGGAGGATCGTCGGCTGCGCGGCGAGCGCGCGCGCGATGCCGACGCGCTGCTTCTGCCCGCCCGAGAGCTGGCGCGGGTACGCCTTCGCCTTGTCGGCGAGGCCGACGAACGCGAGGAGCTCCGCGACGCGCGCGGCGCGCTTCTCGCGCGGCCAGCCGGCCACCTTGAGCGGGTAGGCCACGTTCCCGGCGACCGTCCGCGACGACAGCAGGTTGAACTGCTGGAAGACCATGCCGATGCGTGAGCGCACCTCGCGCACGCGGCGCTCGGGCAGCCCGGTGATCACCTGGCCGTCGACGACGACCTCGCCGCTCGTCACGGTCTCGAGCGCGTTGACGAGCCGCACGAGCGTCGACTTGCCGGCGCCCGAGTAGCCGATGACGCCGAAGATCTCACCGCGCCGGATGCGCAGCGAGACGTCGTCGACCGCGTGCACGGCACCGTCGCCCTCGCCGAACGTCTTGCTCACGTGGCGCAGCTCGATCGCGGTCTGCTCGTCACCGCCCTCGTCGCGGGGCACGTCGGTCACGTCGGGTTCCTCTCGTCGGAGGCCGGGCCTCCGGGCCGGGGCCGCCCGGGTCGCCTGGGATCACCAGGTGCGTCGTCGGGGCCGCCTGTCGGGGTGTGCCGCTCGCCTGCCATCGTCCTCCCCCGGGCACGACGGCGCGCGAGGGCGGGCGCGACGCGCGCGCCCGCCCTCGCGGGGACGTCAGGAGTTGCGGATGTCGTCCTCGATGCCCGCGAGGATCTCCTGGAGCTCGGCGGGCGTGTTCTCCTTGATGACGGCGGTGCCGCCCGACGCCTTCTTCTCCGCCTCGACGACCTCCGGCGAGTGCGAGATCTCGGCGAGCTTGAGCAGCGTCTCGTCGTCCTTGTCCTCGGCCCGCGCGACCCACACGTTGATGTAGGGCTTGGCGGCGTCGGAGTCGGGGTCGTCCTGGAAGAGCGCGTCCTCGGGCTTGAGGCCCGCGTCCTCGACGAAGTCGTTGTTGATGATCGACGCGTCGACCGACTGGAGCTGGATCGGCGTCTGCGCGGCGTCGACGGGCGTGACCGTCACCTTGGAGCTGGGCAGCACGTCGGCCTCGGTGGAGATGGAGCTCCCGCCGTCCTTGAGCTCGACCAGGCCGGCCTCCTGGAGCACGAGGAGCGCACGGGCGAGGTTGGTCGGGTCGTTCGGCACGGCGACCTGGCCGCCGTCGGGGATCTCCTCGAGCGACGTGTGCTTCGACGAGTACAGGCCGAGCGGGTAGACGGCGGTCGCGCCGATCGGCTGGAGGTCGTCGCCCGCGTCCACGTTGTACCCCGCGAGGAACTGGAGGTGCTGGAACTGGTTGACGTCGAGCTCGCCCTGGGACAGCGCCGGGTTCGCCTGCGTGTAGTCCTGGAGGTCGACGAGCTCGATCTCGATGCCCTCGGCCTCGGCCTGCTCCTGGAACACCGCCCACTTGTCGTCGGACGCGCCGACGACGCCGACGCGGATCGGGTCCGCGGCGTCGCCGCTCGCGGCGCCGCCCGCGGTGTCGTCGCCACCGCCGCAGGCGGTGAGGGTGAGGGCGGCCGTGGCGGCGATCGCGGTCCAGGTCAGACGCTTGCGGGTGGTCGAGAACGACATGGGGGTTCCTTCCGGTGGCGGCGACGACGGTCACGGGTGGCGACCGGCGCGGCCGGTGGTGCAGGGACGGCCCTGCGAGGCGGTGGGGTTCGGGGTGCTTCCGGCGGGCCATCAGCCACGCGGCGAGCGGGGCGTCGTCGTCAGGACGACGCGGCGGGTGCGGCGCAGGTCTCCCTGCGGGTCACGACGGCGTCAGCAGCCGCACATTCGCCCGGTGCGCACGCCACGACAGCACGACGTGCCGGCGCAGGACGCTGCGCGCGGGGTCGTGGTGACGACGTGGTTCCGGGTCATGCCGACATCATGAGCACGGTGGCACCCCGGACGCCAATCCCCGGGCCAGATTGTCCATGATGTGGACGGAGAAATGGTCGCATGCCGGGAATCCCCGGCCTCAGACCGGGACGAAGCGGGCACCTGGCCAGGTCATGAGGGCCGTGCGACGACCGAACGGGGAGATCTGCGCCACACCGCCGCTCACGTCCGGGCCAGGGCGGCGAACTCGGGCGCTCCGTCCGCGGGAGGGTCCACGCGCATCGGCGGCATCACCCGCGCGACCAGCCAGACCGGCAGGATCGCGACGCACAGCACCGGGATGAGCCGCACGTCGCCCACGGTCACGGCCGCCATGAAGAGCGCGAGCCACCCGTCCCGGCTCACGACGAGCACGGCCCCGAGGACGGCCGCCGACACCGCGACCGCCGCGGGCACGGCCGGGACGAGCGACGATGCCGCGAGCCCGACCGCCACGCCGACGAACACCGTCGGGAAGATCCGACCGCCCCGGAAGCCGGCGCCCGCGGCGACGATGAGGGCGACGAGCTTGACGAGGGCAAGGACGAGGATCGCCGACCAGGCGAGCGTGTCGGCCTCCTCGGACAGCTCCTTCATCTGCGCCAACCCCTTGAAGAGCGTGAGCGGCCCTCCGAGGACCCCGAGGAGCCCGAGCAGGAGACCGGCGGCACCGAGGGCGAGGACGGGGTGCCGCAGCGCGTGGAACGCGCGGTGGACCCACGGGAGGGCGAGGACGGCCAGGAGCGCGAGCAGTGCGGCGACGAGGGCCACGACCGCGGCGCTCAGCGCGTCGCCGACGTGCAGCCCGGGATGGTCGGGGAGGTCGATCGCGAACGTCGGCGCGTCGAACGCGAGCATCGTCACGGCCCCGGCCCCGGCGGCCACGAGCGGGGCGAAGAGCCGGTCGAACAGCGGTCCCGGCGCGTCGCCCCGCTCGGCGAGCGTCTCCGTCAGGACGAGCGCGGCCGCGACCGGCGTCGCGAACATCGCCCCGATCGTCGCGGCCATCGCCAGGCCCACGGCACCCTGCACCGGCACGCCCAGCCGGGGGCGGCACAGGAGCCAGGCCGTGAGGGCGACGTTGATCGCGATGATCGGGTTCTCCGGCCCCAGGCTGACGCCGCCCGCGAGGCCGAGGACGAGCGTGAGGGCGAGGCCGGGCAGGGCACGCAGCGGGAGCGGAGCGGTCACGAGGTCCGTCGTCGCGGGGTCGACCCCCGCGTGCCCCGGTGCCCACCGGATCGTCGCGCCGACCAGCAGGCCCGTGACGGTGAGCACGACGACCGTCCACCAGGTCTCCGTCGTCGCGAGGCCCCACGCCGCGGGCAGCCGGTCCCACACGAGGTCCTGGATCCACGTGGCGAGCGCCGAGAGCGCGAGAAGGGTCAGGGCGCAGAGCACGCCGACCAGGAGCGCCGGGACGACCAGGCGCACCAGGCGCCCCGTCGACGACGGAGGCTGCGGTTCCCCGGTCACACGGGCAGAGAACCACGCCGGGGCCGAGGCTGCACCTCGACCGCTCGGGTCCGCCGCGGCCCCGGGACGCGAAGGACCCCTCGCACACCCACCAGAGCTCACCTACCCTTGCTGCCTTCCGGCCCTGGGGGAGTTCGGCGAGATGATGCCGCACGAGGGGTCTGCGCCCACCCTAGCCCAGGTCGGCGCCCCACCCGAAACCCGGTCGGGCGCGGGGGCGATTCGGCCCGGACGCCGCGGTCCGGTATCCTCGTTGCGCTGCCGTCGGTGCGCCGTGTGCGCGTCGGCCGTCGCACCAGGAGGATTCGCCTAGTGGCCTATGGCGCACGCTTGGAAAGCGTGTTGGGTTAACAGCCCTCGGGGGTTCGAATCCCCCATCCTCCGCAGACCGAAGGGCCCGCCGCACTCGCGGCGGGCCCTTCGTCGTCGTCCGTCGCACCACGTCCGGCCGCCGGGACCGAAAAGGCCCGTCGCACGAGTGCGACGGGCCTCTCGACGTCCCGACGGTCCGACGCGCCGGGACGTGGCGCCGGCGGTGCCGCCGACGGCTACCCCCAGCCTACGGGTGTCTGGCCCGGAACGGCAGGGGTCTCTCGTCCCCAGTGCCCGTGATCTCCACGACGCACGTCGTGCGGGGAGCCGCGGCCACGGGTCAGACGACGTGGCACGGGCGCCCTCCGAGGGTCACGAGCTGCGGGCCGGCGCCCGGCGCGCCCGACGCGACGAAGCCGAACGTCGCCGTCGCGCCCGGTCGCACGCGCGCGTTCCACGACAGGCTGTGCGCGGTGAGGGCGGCGCCGTCGCGGCCCGCCTGCGCGCCCCACACGTCGGTGAGCCGCTGGTCCCCGTCGGGCGTCCAGCGCAGCTCCCAGCCGTCGAGCGGCGACGCGCCGGTGTTGCGGAGCTCGACCTGGGCGATGAAGCCGCTGCCCTTCTTGCCCTGCCACGTCCCGTGGACGGTGTACGCGACCTCGCAGGTCGGGCGCTCGACGGCGGGCGAGGCGAGCGCGAGGAGCTCAGCGGCCTGCTCGACGAACCACTGCCCCGCCGCCGGGTCCTCGATGCCGCGTGCGGGGTCGAGCGGGCCGCCGGTGCCGCGGTAGCACTTGCCGTCGGACTCGCCGGGCACCTTGATCCACAGGTACGCGTCGACGAACGGGTCCGCGGTGTCCGTCGTCGGTCGCTCGCCGAGCCCGCGGTCGGGCGGGTTGCACCACACCTCGGGGTCGGCGTAGACGCCGGACGGCGCGGTCCACGGCCCCTGGCCGTTACGGCTCGTGTCGACGACGACGTGCTTCTGGGCCGCCGGGTCGCGCACGACGCCCGTGTCCGCGTAGGCCTGGGCGTACGCGGCGTCGGTGAGGCCCCAGGTCTCGACGTCGTCGGGGTTCGCCGGGTAGTACTGGCTCGCGCACCACGCGGGCTCCCACCAGCTGTTCACCGACAGGTTGACGCAGTCGCTGATCCACGTCCCGTACTTCACGAGGCGCTCGGTCTCGACGTAGTTCGACGCGTTGACGAACACACCGGCGGCGCGCTCGACGCCCGCCTTGATGAGGCGGTCGGTGATGTCGCCGACCCCGAGCCACCCGCTGTGCGTCCCGTCGAGGTAGACCGAGGTGGCCGGGAGCGCCGTGAGCGCGTCGACGGCGTGGTTGAGCTGGACGAACCGGTCGGCCGCGGCGGTCTCCGGGTCGAGCTCGGCCGGCCGGCACCACTCGGGGTTGCCGTTGATGTCGGTGTACCAGGGGATGATCCCGAGCCCGTCCGGCTCGAGGATCACGATCGCCGGGTCGTCGCCGATCCCCTCGGCGACGGCGTCCACCCAGGCCGTGTAGGCGGCCGTGTCGGCGGCGCCGCCCGCGGAGTACTGCGCGCAGTCCCGGAACGGCAGGTTGTAGACGACGACGGTCGGCACCGACCCGTCGGTCGCGGCCGCCCGGACGACGGACGCGACGTCGTCGCGCACCTCGTCGGGCGTGCCGCCCGTGAACCACGAGGCCGACGGGAAGGACCCGAGGAGCTGGGCGTCGGCGCGGGCCTGGCCCGTGAGCGCGGCGGCGGCCTGGAGGGTCGTGGAGAACGGGTCCACGTAGAGGCGGGTCCCCGGCCCGACGACGTCGTCCGCCGCGGGGGCGGCCGTCGCCCGGGGTGCGGCAGGGGTCGGGACGGGGGCGGCGCCGGCGCTCCCGGCGGCGGCGAGCAGCGGGCTCGCGAGCGCGAGAGCGGCGACGGCGGACAGGACGGCACGACGTCTCATGCGGATCTCCTTCGATCGACACGGGGGTGCGGAAACGACGGATGGAAGCGCTCCCATCGCGTCGTGACCTCCACTCAACCCGGCGCCGTCGTCGGCGTCAAGGGCCAGGTCGCGACAGAGCGCTCCCTCGCGGGTGGACACTTGTTGAACGGGTGTTTAGTCTATTGAACGTGCGTTCAGACCAGCCCTCGCCGACCGGCCGCGGCCGCCCCGCGCCGTCGGGCACCGACGACCTCACGACCCGCGCCCGCATCCGGGACGCCGCCGTCTCGCGCTTCGCGCGCGACGGGTTCGGCGCGCCGCTGCGCACCATCGCCGCCGACGCGGGCGTGAGCGCCGCGCTCGTCGTGCACCACTTCGGCTCCAAGGACGGGCTGCGCCGCGCGTGCGACGACTACGTGTTCGACGCGGTGCGCGCCGCCAAGACCGACGCCATCTCGCCGCAGGACCCCGCGGCGGGCCCGATGGGACTGTTCGCGCAGCTCGCCGGGATCGAGGACTACGCGCCCGTGTTCGAGTACACGCTGCGCAGCCTCCAGGCGGGCGGGGACCTCGCCCGGTCGTTCGTCGAGCACCTCACGCAGGTCACGCTCGAGTACATGGAGTCGGGCGTCGCCGCGGGCGTCATCCGCCCGAGCCGCGACGAGGCGGCCCGCGCGCGCTACCTCGTCTCCGTCTCGCTCGGGTCCCTGCTCGTCGACGGCGCGCTGCGCGAGCGGGCCGAGCCGCGCGACCCCGAGGCGGACCTGCGCGAGTACGTCGAGCGCGTGATGCTCCCCGCGCTCGAGGTCTTCACCGAGGGACTCTTCGTCGAGACGACCCTGCTCGACGCCTACCTGCAGCACACCACCCACCAGGAGGAGACGCGATGACGAGCACGACCCCCGCCGTCGAGGTGCACGACCTGCGCAAGGCCTTCGGCCACGTGCAGGCGCTCGACGGCCTCGACCTCACCGTCCGCGCGGGCGAGGTCGCCGGGTTCCTCGGACCGAACGGCGCGGGCAAGTCGACCACCATCCGCGTGCTGCTCGGGCTGCTGCGGCCCGACTCCGGCAGCGCGCGGCTGCTCGGCGGAGACCCCTGGCACGACGCCGTCGACCTCCACAAGCGCCTCGCCTACGTGCCGGGCGACGTGAGCCTGTGGCCCAACCTCACCGGCGGCGAGGCGATCGACCTGCTCACCCGGCTGCGCGGGAGCGTCGACCCGCAGCGCAAGAAGCTGCTGCTCGAGCGCTTCGAGCTGGACCCGTCGAAGAAGGCGCGCACGTACTCCAAGGGGAACCGGCAGAAGGTGGCGCTCGTCGCGGCGTTCGCGTCCGACGTCGAGCTGCTCGTCCTCGACGAGCCGACGTCGGGCCTCGACCCCCTCATGGAGTCCGTGTTCACGCAGTGCGTGCGCGAGGTGACGGCCGAGGGCCGCTCCGTCCTGCTCTCCAGCCACATCCTGGCCGAGGTCGAGAAGCTCTGCGACACCGTGACGATCATCCGCTCCGGGCGCACGGTGCAGTCGGGGACGCTCGCCGAGCTCCGCCACCTCACGCGCTCGTCGGTCACCGCCGTGACCGAGCGCGACCCGTCCGCGCTCGACACCCACGACGGCGTGCACGACCTCGTCGTCGAGCCCGGCGCGGACGGGACGCGGGCACGGTTCGACGTCGACAACGACCACGTCGAGGCCGTCCTGCGCACGCTCACCGACCTCGGGCTGCGGTCCGTGACGGTCAACCCGCCGTCGCTCGAGGAGCTGTTCCTGCGCCACTACGGCGACGAGCTCGCCGTGCTCGACGGGGCGGGCGCGCTGTGAGCGCCCCCGGGACCGCCCGCACGGCGGCACCACCGCGGGGGCGACGCGCCGCCGTCGCGCCCGAGCCGCACCGGCGGGGCCGCGCGGCCACCGGCTGGACCACGCTGCTGCGCTTCGTCCTGCGGCGCGACCGCGTCCGCATCCCCGTGTGGACCGCGTCGATCGCGCTCCTGTTCGGGTACGCGGCCGTCGCGCTGGACACGCTCTACCCCACCGCGGCCGACCGCCAGGCGCGCGCGGCGCTCGTGTCCAGCCCCGCGGGGATCATGCTGTCCGGTCCCCAGTACGGGATCGAGGACTACACGCTCGGCGCGATGATCGCGAACGAGATGGCGCTCACCGTCATGGTCGCCGTCGCGATCATGAGCATCTCCCTCGTCGTGCGGCACACGCGCGCCGAGGAGGAGACCGGCCGGGCGGAGCTCGTCCGGGCCGGGGTCGTCGGGCGCCACGCCCCCGCGACCGCCGCGTTCGTCGCCGCGCTCGTCGCGAACGCCGCCATCGCGCTCGCGACGGGGGCCGTCCTCGTCGCGACCGGGCTCGAGGCCGTCGACTCGTTCGCGCTCGGCGCCGCGGTGGGCGTCACGGGGCTCGTGTTCGCCGCCGTCGCGGTCGTGACGAGCCAGGTGACCGAGCACGCGCGCGCCGCGAGCGGTCTCGCGCTCGCCGTGCTCGGCGTCGCGTTCCTGCTGCGCGCGGTCGGCGACGTCCAGGAGGAGCACGGGAGCTGGGTCTCGTGGCTCTCCCCCATCGGCTGGGCCCAGCAGATCCGGGCGTTCGTCGACCTGCGCTGGTGGCCGCTCGGCCTCTCGGCCGTCCTCGTGGTGCTGCTCCTCGCCCTGGGCGCGGCGCTCGCCGCGCGGCGCGACCTCGGTGCCGGCCTGGTCCCGCCCCGCGCGGGGCGGCCCGACGCCGCCGCGTGGCTCGCGAGCCCGCTCGCCCTCGCGTGGCGCCAGCAGCGCGCGTCCGTGCTCGCGTGGAGCATCGGGGTCGGTGTCACCGCGCTCGCGTGCGGGACGTTCGTCGACTCGGTGGGCGACATGGTCGCCGACAACCCCGAGATCGCGCAGATGCTCGGCGACGCCTCCGACCTCGTGGGCGGGTTCGTCGCCGTCATGGCGCTGTTCCTCGGGCTCGGCGCGGGCGGGTTCGCCGTCGCGTCGGCCCAGCGGGCCCGCGGCGAGGAGACGGCGGGACGCCTCGAGCCCGTGCTCGCGACCGGGGTCGGGCGCGTCCGGTGGCTCGGGGCCCAGCTCGTCGTGACCCTGGTCGGGACGTCGGTGCTGCTCGTCGTGAGCGCCGTCGGGCTGTGGCTCGGTGCGCTGAGCGTCGGCGAGGACGCGTTCGGGCTCGGCGACTACCTCGCCGCGTCGTTCGCCTACCTCCCGGCGATCGCGGTCGTCACGGGCGTCGCCGTCGCCGCGTTCGGCTGGCGGCCGGGCCTCGCGTCGCTCGCCTGGGCGCTCCTCGCGTACTCGTTCGTCGTGACGATGTTCGGCGCCCTGCTCGACCTGCCGTCCTGGGCCAGCGGCGTCTCCCCGTTCTGGCACGTCCCGCAGCTCCCGGGCGCCGACGTCGAGCCGTGGCCGTTCGTCTGGCTCACGCTCCTCGCCGTCGCGCTCGTCGCGCTGGGCCTCGCGGGCTTCCGCCGCCGCGACGTCCCCCGCCCGTGACGCCGAGGTAGAGGCCTGGTAGCGCGAGGTAGAGGCCTGGTCGGCCCGTGCCCTGACCACGCCTCTACCTCGGCGGACCAGGGCTCTACCTCGCGTCGCCGTGGGGGCCTCCGGATAGGCTCGGTCCACTGTGCCCGACCACGGAGGTGACGGTCATGTCCACGCCCGACCAGAGCGACGCGACGCGCTCGGCCAGGGCCACCCTGCACGAGTGGGTCGCCGCGATCCCCACCCAGGAGCCGAGCCCGGCGCCGGGCGGCGGCTCCGGCGTCCCCGACCCGCGCACGTGGGTCGCGGCGCTCGCGCTCGAGGGGACGTGGCTCGGCCTCTACCAGGACGCGTACGCGCTCACCGAGGCCGAGTGGGAGGACCTGCTCGGCAACCTCTCCCGGTACGCGGACGTGCGTCCGCCCGCGAGCGCCGTCGTCTTCCGCGACGTGGACCTCGACGAGGACCCGTTCCGCGACGACGAGCGCCCGCTCGTGGACGCCGTCCTGCGGGTCGCGCTCGAGGAGGGCGTCGAGAACCTCACGCTCGCCGCGGTCGCGCGCCGCTGCGACCGCAGCGAGTCCACGCTGCTGGCGATGTTCGGCGACGCGGAGACGCTGGTCGACGACGTCGCGCTCGAGGTGCTGCAGTCCGGGTTCGACGACCTGTCCCCGCTGCGCCTCGACCCGTCGCGCGCGGCGGTGGCCGCGTCCGTCGCGGCGCTGGACGACTCGCGCAAGGCCGCGGCGCTCCTGCGCCTGTACGCGCTCGGCGGCGTCGCGCGCGACGACGTCCCGGAGGGGCAGCACGAGGTGCACGCGCTCGTGCTGCGCGCGTGGCGCGAGGAGGGCGCGCCGTCGTCGCTCGTGCTCGCCGCGCTCGCGTGCGACGGCTGGCGCGCGGGCGAGCTGCAGCGGGCGCTGCTGTTCCCGCCCGCGCTGCCGGGCGCCGTCGTGCGCGAGCTGGCGCGCCTCGTCGACGACGCGGCGGGTCACTCCTCGAACCGGTAGCCGATGCCGGGGCTCGTGATGAGGTGGCGCGGGGCCGCCGGGTCGTCCTCGATCTTGCGGCGGAGCTGCGCGAGGTAGACCCGCAGGTAGTGGGTGTCGCGCGTCGCGGTCGGCCCCCACACCTCGCGCAGGAGGTGCTCGCGCTCGACGACCCGCCCGCGCTGCGCGACGAGGATCTCGAGCAGGGCCCACTCGGTGGGGCTCAGCCGCACCTCGACGCCGCCGCGCAGGAGGCGGCGGCGGGCGAGGTCGATGTGCAGGTCGCCCGCCTCGACGACGGCGGACCCGTCCCGGGCGGTGCCCGCCGACCGCCGCACGGCGGCCCGCAGCCGCGCCATGAGCTCGGGCATCGCGAACGGCTTGGTGACGTAGTCGTCGGCGCCGGCGTCGAGCGCGTCGACCTTGTCGTCGCCGAGGTGGCGGGCGGAGAGCACGACGATCGGCACGGTGCTCCACGCGCGCACCGCGCGGATGACGTCGAAGCCGCTGAGGTCGGGCAGACCGAGGTCGAGGAGGATGACGTCGGGCGTGTCCGTCGCGACGAGGTCGATGCCCGCCCCGCCCGACGTGGCGGTGCTCACCCGCCAGCCGTGCGTGCGCAGCGTGATGGCGATGGCGCGCAGCAGGCCGGGGTCGTCGTCGACGACGAGGACGTGGTGGGTCGCCGGGTCGTCGCTCACGCGCTCTCCTCCCGCTCGGGGCGTGCCGCGTCGCGCGGCGCGACGGGGACGGTCAGGACCATGGTGAGGCCTCCGCCCGGGGTGTCCTCGGGGACGAGGGTCGCCCCGACGGCGCGGGAGAACCCGCGCGCGACGGCGAGCCCGAGCCCGACGCCGTGGCCGGCAGCGTCACCGAGCCGCTGGAAGGACTCGAACATCCGTTCCTTGGCCTCGTCGGGCACCCCCGGCCCGAGGTCGACGACCCGCACCTCGACGATCCCGCCCGAGGCGGACGCCCGGACGCGGACGGGCTCGCCCGGGGGCGCGAACCGCACCGCGTTGGCGACGACGTTCGCGACGACGCGCTCGAGCAGGCCGGGGTCGGTGCGCACCAGCGGCAGGTCCTCGGGCACGTCGAGCACGACGCGCGGGCCGTGCGGCTCGACCGCGACCGGCACGATCTCCTCGAGCGAGACGTCGCGCAGGACCGGGGCGACGGAGCCCGTCTGCAGGCGCGAGAGGTCGAGCAGGTTGTCGATGAGCTGTTCGAGCCGCCCGGTCTCGGACGCCGCGGTCTCGACGAGCGCCGTCCGGTCCTGCGGCTCCAGGACCGCCTCGGGCGAGCGCAGCCCGTCGACCGCGGCGCGGATCGCGGCGAGCGGGGTGCGCAGGTCGTGCGAGACGGCGGCGAGCAGCGCCGTGCGGGTCGCGTCCGCCTCGGCCAGGACGGCGGCTCGAGCCGCCTCCTCGCGCAGCCGGCGGTACTCCAGCACGATGCCCGCCTGCGCGCCGAACGCCTCGAGCACCTGGCGGTCGCCCGCGGGCAGCGGACGGCCGTCGAGCACGAGCCGGAGGTCGTCGTCGACGCTCACCACGGTCCGGGTCTCGTCATCGCCCCCGGGGCGTCGTCGGGACCCGCTCCCGGCCGGCCCCCCGGTGTCGGCGGCGCGGTCCGCGACCGCGATGGTCGACCACTCGCGCCCGCGCCCGTCCGCGCGCGACCGCTCCTCGATCGCGACCCGCCGGAGCTGGAAGGTCTGGGCCAGCCGACCGACGACGGCCTCGGCCGTGTCCTCCCCGGACAGGACCGAGCGGGACAGCGCGGCGAGGGTCGACGCCTCCGCCCGCGCCCGGTAGGCCTGCACCGTGCGCCGGGCCGAGAGGTCGACGACCGACGCGACCGCGGCCGCGACGAGCACGAACACGAGCAGGGCGAGCAGGTTCTCCGGGTCGGCCACGGTGAGCAGCCCCGTGGGCGGCGTGAAGAACCAGTTGAGGCACAGGAACGAGACGACGGCGCAGGCCAGCGCGGGCCACATGCCGCCGACGAGCGCGACGCCGATCGACAGCGCCAGGAAGAGCATGACCTGCGTCGACAGCCCGATCGCTCCCCGGGAGGCGTCGAGCAGGGCCGTGAGTCCCGCCGGGCCGGCGACGGCGAGCACGAACCCCGCGACGCGCCGCCGGGCGGACACCGGGCTCCAGCCGCGCCGCGCGACCCGTCCCGACCGGGCCCGCTCGTGCGTCACGAGGTGCACGTCGAGCGAGCCCGAGAGCCGGGCGATCTCCGCGCTCGTGGACCCGAGGAACGCCTCGCGCCACCGCGAGCGCCGCGAGACGCCGACGACCACCATCGTCGCGTTCGCGCCGTGCGCGAAGTCGACGACGGCCGACGCGACGTCCTCCCCCACGACGGTGTGGAACGTCCCGCCGAGGGACTCGACGAGGGCGCGGTCGGCGGCGATCGCCGCGGGCGAGGCCGTGGGCAGCCCGTCGGTCGCGAGCACGTGCACGGCGAGGAGCTCGGACCCCGCCGCGCGCTCGGCGATGCGGGCGCCGCGGCGCAGCAGCGTCGCGCTCTCGGGCCCGCCGGTCACGGCCACGACGACGCGCTCGCGCGCCGGCCACGTCCCGGAGATCGCGTGGTCGGCGCGGTACCGCGTGAGGGCGTCGTCGACGCGGTCCGCGAGCCACAGGAGCGCGAGCTCGCGCAGCGCCGTGAGGTTGCCCTCGCGGAAGTACGAGGACAGCGACGCGTCGATCTGCTCGGCCCGGTACACGTTCCCGTGCGCGAGCCGCCGCCGCAGCGCCTGGGGCGAGAGGTCGACGAGCTGGATCTGGTCGGCCTCGCGCACCACGTGGTCGGGGACGGTCTCGCGCTGCCGCACCCCCGTGATCGCCTCGACGTCTTCCGTGAGCGACTCCAGGTGCTGCACGTTCACCGTCGTCACGACGTCGATCCCGGCCGCCAGCAGGTCGTGCACGTCCTGCCACCGCTTGGCGTGGCGCGAGCCCGGCGCGTTCGTGTGGGCGAGCTCGTCGACGAGCGCGACGTCCGGGTCGCGTGCGACGACGGCGTCGACGTCGAGCTCGGTGAGCTCGACGCCCCGGTGCCCGACGGCGCGGCGCGGGACCACCTCGAGGTCGCCGATCTTCGCCGCCGTGGCCGGGCGCCCGTGCGTCTCGACGAGGCCCACCACGACGTCGGTCCCGCGGGACCGGCGACGGTGCGCCTCGTCGAGCATCGCGAACGTCTTGCCGACGCCCGGCGCGGCGCCGAGGTAGACCGTCAGCCTCCCCCGGCGCCGCCCGTCAGGCGTGTCGGCACTCATGTGCGCAGTCCATCACGTCGCACGTCAGGGCGCGTCCGAGCCGGCGGGCGCGAGTTCCTCGAGGGCGAGGTTGAGCGCGAGCACGTTCACGCGCGGGTCGCCCAGCACGCCGGCCACGCGCCCGGCCGCGGCGTCGTCGACGAGCGCGCGCACCGCCGCCGGGTCGAGCCCGCGCGCGGCCGCGACGCGGTCGACCTGCTGGTACGCGTACGCGGGCGACACGTGCGGGTCGAGGCCCGAGGCCGACGCCGTCAGGGCGTCCGGCGGGACCGTCGCCGGGTCGACGCCGTCCTCCGCGGCGACGGCCGCCCGGCGCGCCTCGATCGCGGCGACGAGCTCGGGGTTGTTCGGCCCCAGGTTCGACCCCGCGGACGCGAGGGTGTCGTAGCCGTCCCCGGCCGCCGACGGGCGGCCGTGGAACCACTCGGGCGCGGTCCCCGGCTCGCCGAACGCCTGGCCGACGAGGACGGACCCGACGACAGGGGCGCCGTCCGCCCCGGCGTCGTCGACCGACGAGGCCCGGGTGCCGTCGGCGCGGACGAGCGAGCCGTCGGCCTGCCACCCGAAGGCGGCCTGGCCGACGCCCGTCACCGCGAGCGGGTAGAGCCCGCCGAGCAGGAGCGTCATGAGGAGCAGGACGCGCAGCCCCGCCCACGACTGCCGGACGAAGGAGACGGCGCCGCCGGCGGTCGACGGGCGGCCTCCGGACGGGACCTGAGAGGAGCTGGGCACGGGAGTTCCTTTCGGCACCGGGATCAGAAGCCCGGGAGGAGGGAGACGAGGAGGTCGACGAGCTTGATCCCGACGAACGGCGCCACGAGGCCGCCGAGCCCGTAGATCAGCAGGTTGCGCCGGAGCAGCGCCGACGCGGACGCCGGGCGGTAACGCACCCCGCGCAGCGCGAGCGGGACGAGGACCACGATGATCAGGGCGTTGAAGATCACCGCGGAGAGGATCGCGGACTGCGGGCTGGACAGGTGCATGACGTTGAGCACCTCGAGCGCGGGGAACACGCCCAGGAACATCGCGGGCAGGATCGCGAAGTACTTCGCGACGTCGTTCGCGACGGAGAACGTGGTGAGCGCGCCGCGCGTGATGAGGAGCTGCTTGCCGATCTCGACGATCTCCAGGAGCTTCGTCGGGTTCGAGTCGAGGTCGACCATGTTGCCCGCCTCCTTGGCGGCGGTCGTCCCCGTGTTCATCGCGACGCCGACGTCGGACTGGGCCAGCGCGGGCGCGTCGTTCGTGCCGTCGCCGGCCATCGCGACGAGGCGACCGCCCTCCTGCTCGCGCCGGATGAGGGCGAGCTTGTCCTCCGGCGTCGCCTCGGCGAGGACGTCGTCCACGCCCGCCTCGGCGGCGATGGCCCGCGCCGTGATCGCGTTGTCGCCCGTCACCATGACGCTCCGGATGCCCATCGCGCGGAGCTGGTCGAACCGCTCGCGCAGCCCGTCCTTGACGACGTCCTTGAGCCGGACGACGCCGAGCACGCGCGCCGGACCGTCCGCCACCTGCTCGGCCACCACGAGCGGCGTCCCGCCCTGCCCGCTCACCGTCTCCACGTGGGCCGCGAGCTCGTCCGTCTCCGGACCCGTCACGCTCCCGCCCGTCGAGTGCACCCACCGCTGCACCGCCGAGCCGGCGCCCTTGCGCACGCGCCGCACGCCGCCGTCGGGCGAGGGCAGGTCCACGCCCGACATCCGGGTCTGGGCCGTGAACGGGATGAACTCCGCGCCCGCGGTCTCCCGGACCAGGTCCGCCGCGGGACGCCCGTCCATCGACGTCACGAGGTCGACGATGCTGCGCCCCTCCGGGGTCTCGTCGGACAGCGAGGCCAGGCGCGCCGCGTCGGCGAGCTCCGCCGCGCTCACGTGGCCCACCGGCAGCACCTCGGTCGCGAACCGGTTGCCGTGCGTGATCGTGCCGGTCTTGTCGAGCAGCAGCACGTCGACGTCGCCCGCCGCCTCGACCGCGCGGCCCGACATCGCGAGCACGTTGCGCCGGACCAGGCGGTCCATGCCCGCGATGCCGATCGCGGACAGCAGCGCGCCGATCGTCGTCGGGATGAGGCACACGAGGAGCGCGACCAGCACCACGAGCGACTGCCGTGCCCCCGAGTACACCGCGAACGGCTGGAGCGTCGCGACGGCGAGGACGAACACGATCGTCAGCGAGGTGAGCAGCACGTTGAGCGCGATCTCGTTCGGGGTGCGCTGACGCTCGCTGCCCTCGACGAGCGCGATCATCCGGTCGACGAACGTCTGGCCGGCCGGTGCCGTGATCCGCACGACGATGCGGTCGGACAGCACGACCGTCCCGCCCGTGACCGCCGAGCGGTCCCCGCCCGACTCGCGGATCACCGGCGCGGACTCCCCCGTGATGGCCGACTCGTCGACCGACGCGACGCCCTCGATCACGTCGCCGTCGCCCGGGATCGTCTCCCCCGCGACGACCACGACGACGTCACCCACCCGCAGGCTGGACGACGGCACGTCGACCGTCGGCAGCAGGTGCAGGCTGGACCCCGCCGTGAGCGTGTCGGTCGGCGCGTCCACACGGCGCGCCGTGGTGCTGCGCTGCGTCGCGCGCAGGCTCGACGCCTGCGCCTTGCCGCGCGACTCCGCGACCGACTCGGCGAGCGTCGCGAACAGGACCGTCGCCCACAGCCACACCGCGACGAGGACCGAGAACAGGTCCGGGTCCAGCGCCGCGAGGACCGTCGTCGCGACGGCACCGATCTCCACGACGAACAGGACCGGCGACCGGTACAGCACGCGCGGGTCGAGCTTGCGCACCGCGGCCGGCAGCGCCGCGCCCACCTGCGCGAGGGACAGCGCCCGCGGCGCGCGACGCCCGCCGCGGTGGTCGTCGTGGTGCGCGCCGCCGTCGGGCGCCTCCGCGGGGGACGCCGGGGTGCCGGGCAGCTGAGGGACGGAAGCGAGCGGGGTGCTCATGACAGGGACTCCACGACAGGACCGAGGGACAGGACGGGGACGAAGGTGAGGCCGACGACCACCAGCGCGACCGTGCCGAGCAGGCCGACGAACAGCGGCTGGTGGGTCGGCAGCGTGCCGGCCGACGGCGGCACCGAGCGCTGCGAGGCGAGGCGCCCCGCGAGGGCGAGGACGAGCGCGATGGGGACGAATCGGCCGACGAGCATCGCGAGCCCGAGGAGCGTGTTGTAGTACGGCGTCCCGGCCGACAGCCCGGCGAACGCGGAGCCGTTGTTGTTCCCGGCCGACGCGAAGGCGTACAGCACCTCGGTGAGCCCGTGCGGGCCGCCCTCCTGCTGACCGGCGAGGCCGTCGGGCAGGACCACGGAGAGCGCCGTGCCGACGAGCACGACCGCCGGGGTCGTCAGGACGTAGAGCGCGACGAGCGTGATCTCCTGGCGGCCGATCTTCTTGCCCAGGTACTCGGGCGTGCGACCCACCATGAGGCCCGCGACGAACACCGCGACGACGGCGAGCACGAGCATCCCGTACAGCCCCGCGCCCACGCCGCCGGGGGCGATCTCGCCGAGGAGCATGTTGAAGAGGACGACGCCGCCCCCCGGTGCGGTGAGCGAGTCGTGCATCGCGTTGACCGCGCCCGTCGACGTGCCGGTCGTCGCGGTCGCGAACAGGGCGCTCGCGGCGAGGCCGAACCGGGTCTCCTTGCCCTCCAGCGCGGCACCGGCCGCCTGCGGCGCGGCACCCGGGCCGGCGAGCTCCGCCCACGTGGTCAGCGCGAGCGCGACGGCGAACAGCCCGGCCATCGCGCCGAGGACGGCCCAGCCCTGACGGCGGTCGCCCACCATGAGGCCGAACGTGCGCGGGAGCGTGAACGGGATCAGCAGGATGAGGAAGATCTCGAAGACGTTGGTGAACGGGTTCGGGTTCTCCAGCGGGTGCGCCGAGTTCGCGTTGAAGAACCCGCCGCCGTTGGTCCCCAGCTCCTTGATGGCCTCCTGGGACGCGACCGGACCGCCGAGGACGTGCTGCGTGCCGCCGGCGAGCGTCTCGACCGCGGTGTGCGGGCTGAGGTTCTGGACGACGCCGTTCGCCACGAGCACGACCGCGGCGACGAACGCGATCGGCAGCAGGATCCGCACGACGGAGCGGGTGAGGTCGGTCCAGAAGTTGCCGACCCGCGCGTCGGTCCCCGAGCGGGCGAACCCGCGCACGAGCGCGATCGCGACCGACATCCCGACGGCGGCCGAGACGAAGTTCTGCACGGCGAGGCCGGCCATCTGCAGGAGGTGGCCCGCGGCCGCCTCGCCGGAGTACCACTGCCAGTTCGTGTTCGTCACGAACGAGACCGCGGTGTTCCACGCGCCCGCGGGGTCCAGCCCCGTGAACCCGAGGTTCATCGGCAGGTGGTCCTGGAGCCGGCCGAGCCCGTAGAGGAGCAGGACCGAGGCGAGCGAGAAGCCCAGCACGGAGAAGAGGTAGGTGCTCCACCGCTGCTCCGCGTCGGGGTCCACGCGCGCCAGCCGGTAGCCCGCGCGCTCCACCCGCAGGTGGCGCGACGAGGTGTACACGCGCGCCATGTACGCACCGAGCGGCGCGTGCACCGCCGCGAGCGCCGCGACGAGGAGCGCGACCTGACCGACGGCCGCCCACACGACCGCGGCGTCGACCGTCGTCGGCACGGCGCTCACCGGGCCCGGTCGCTGCGGAGCAGCGCGACGAAGAGGTAGCCCAGCACGGCGACGACGGCGCCGAGCGCGATCCAGTCGAGGATCATCACCGGGTGCCTCCCGAGGAGCCGTGACGACGCGCGACGAGCGCGACCGTCGCGAAGAACGCGACGGTGAGGAGGAGGAAGGCCAGGTCGGCCATGGTGGGAACGCCTTCTCGACGACGGTCGGCCGGCGCTCGTGGCGGGCGCCGTGCCGGCACCCGGAACCCGGGCGCACTGCCGTTCTACGCCCGGCCGGAGGGCTCCGGACGGGGCTCTGACGGAACCTTGACGCCCTCTGCCGGAACCTTGACGGGGCGCCGCGCCGACGGCCCGCGCCCGCCTGGCACGATGGCGCCATGCTGACTGTGCGGGTCACCGCGGGGCACGACCTCGCCGAACGTCTGCGTCCCGTCCTCGACGCCGACCCCACCGTGTGCGACCTGGCGGTCGTGCCCGGCGCGGCGCTCGAGGGGCGCGGCGACGTCCTCTGGTTCGAGATGGCGCGGGAGAACGCGAACAACGTCATGCGGACGCTCCGGCACGCGGGCGTCCCGGCCGACGGGAGCATCGTCGTCACGGAGCCCGTGACGGTCGTGTCGGACGCCGCGGTCGCGGCCGAGCGGGCGGCCCCCGGCCATCCCGCCGACGGGGTGCTGTGGGCGCAGCTCGCGGACGCGTCGCGCGAGGACTCCCGGCCCTCCGCCACGTTCTTCGTGTTCCTGCTGCTCGCGACCCTCATCGCGGGGGTCGGTCGCCTGCTGGACCAGCCCATCCTCATCATCGGGGCCATGGTCGTCGGGCCGGAGTTCGCCCCCATCGCGGCGATCTGCTACGCGGTCGTGCGACGGCGGCGCGGGATCGCCGGGTCGGCGCTGGCGACGCTCCTCGGCGGGTTCGCGGGGTGCGCCGCGGTCGCCTGGGCGGTGTGGAGCCTCGCCTACGCGGCGGGCCTCATCACGTTCGAGCAGGCGACGACCGGGGCGCAGACGGAGTTCATCGTGTCGCCCGACGCGTGGTCCTTCGTCATCGCGCTCCTCGCGGGCGTCGCGGGTGTGCTCTCGCTCACCACGGCCAAGTCGGCCGCGCTCGTCGGCGTCTTCATCTCCATCACGACGGTGCCCGCCGTCGGGACGATCGGCCTGACCCTCGCGGTCGGGGCGTGGGACGAGGCGCTCGGCGCGGGCGTCCAGCTCCTCGTGAACGTCGCCGGGCTGCTCGTCGCCGGCATCGCGACGCTGTTCGTCCAGCTCCACCTCGGACGCCGGCTGGGCCGCGCGCGCCCGCTCCGGGTCCGCCCCGACGCCCGCTGACGCGAAGGACGCGGGTGCTCCTCGTGGGGAGATCGTGACGACCGCGTGACCGACACCCCGACGACCTGGGCACGGGCCGCCGTCGGGCCTCTAGGATGTGCCGCATGATCTTCAAGGCCGTCGGCGACGGGCGCCCCTACCCGGACCACGGCCGGGTGACCGCCCGCGACTGGGCCGAGGTGCCCCCGCGTCAGGTGCGCCTCGACGAGCTCGTCACCACCAAGCGCACGCTCGACCTCGACGCGCTCCTCGCCGAGGACTCGACGTTCTTCGGCGACCTCTTCGCCCACGTCGTCGAGTACGAGGGCATCCTCTACCTCGAGGACGGGCTGCACCGCGCCGTGCGGGCCGCGCTCCAGCAGCGCGCCATCCTGCACGCCCGCGTCCTGACCGTGCGATGAGCGCGGGGTCCGGTAGGTTTCTGGCGTGACCACCCGCCCCGACACCGCGCGCGCCGAGCGTCGCCGACGCATGCACGAGCGCCAGGCCGTCGTGTTCGGGCTCCTCATCGCCGCGCTCGCCGTCGTCGGGCTCGGTGCGCTGGCCGTGTACACGGGCGCGATCGACGCCCCGTTCGACCGGCCGCTGTCGTCACCCGAGGCGGTCGACGACCTGGCGCACGTCGAGGTCCCCTGCCTCCCCGAGGGCACCCTCCCGGTGGCGACCGGCGACATCCAGGTCAACGTCTACAACGCGTCCGGCAAGGACGCCCCGCTCGGGCGCCTGAACCAGGACCTCCTCACGTCGCGCGGCTTCACGGTGCTCTCCACGGGCAACGCGCCGGACCTGGACGGCGACGAGAAGTCGGACGTCATGGCGCGGACGCAGATCCACTTCGGAGCCGCCGGCCTCGCGCAGGCGTACACGCTCGCCGCCCACTACGACAACCCCGGCCTCGTGCTCGACGCGCGCGAGGACGCCACCGTCGACCTCTACGTGGGTGCCGACTTCGAGGACGTCGTGGACCCCGAGCTCGTCGGCCTGTCCGGCGACGTCCCGCTCGAGAGCCGCGCCGGGTGCGTCGCGATCGAGGAGATCACCCCGCAGCCGCTGCCCGTGCCGCCCGCGGAGGGCTGAGCACGTCCCTCGCCCGGCGCCCGCCGAGCCTCACGACCGCCGAACGGTACCCATGAGCACCCTGCCCCTCCGGCCCGCCCGGACCACCGACCCCGACGAGGTCGACCGCCTCTACGAGATCTGCCTCCGGACCGGCGCGTCCGGCGCGGACGCGACCGCGCTGTACACCGACCCGCGGCTGCTCGGCGAGGTCTACCTCGGGGCGTACCTCGCCCTCGAGCCGTCGCTCGCGTTCGTCGTCGAGGCCGACGGCGTGGCCGCGGGCTACGTGCTGGGGGCGCGCGACACCGCCGCGTTCGAGGCACGGTCCGAGCGGGAGTGGTGGCCCCCGCTGCGCGAGCGCTACCCGCTCGGCAGCTTCCCCGAGGGTTCGCGCGACGAGGCGCTCGTCCGTCAGATCCACCGCCCGCACCTCACCGACCCCTCGGTGCTCCCCGACTACCCCGCGCACCTCCACGTCGACCTGCTCCCCGCTGCGCAGGGCGGCGGCAACGGCCGTCGGCTGATGGCGGCCCTGTTCGACGCCCTCCGCGCCGCCGGGGCCCCGGGAGTCCACCTCGGCGTCGCGGAGGACAACGTCTCCGCGATCGGCTTCTACGAGCACCTCGGCTTCACCCGCCTCGACGTCGACGAGGGCCTGGTCCTGGGCCTCCACCTCTGACCCGGCGCCCCGGTGCCGACCCCGGGATCGCTCCTCACGCGCGGCACCTCCTGGGGAGAGATCCCGGGTTGGCGCGAACCCTGGACTTCTCCCTTTGGACGCGCGCGTGGGAGGAGCGATCCAGGGGTCGGCCCCCCGCGAGGCGGGGAGTGACTCGACGGGTTCCACAGTCCCTCGGTTGCGGGGTCCCTTCCACAGGGGCGTCCGGCGAGCCCCTCCGACGACGTCAGGTGCGCTGGGATGCGACCCATGCCGCCCCGTTCTCCCGTACCGGAAGCCCTGCGTGCCGTCGCCGCCCAGCAGGAGTCGCTCGTCTGCACGAGGCAGTGCGTCGAGGCCGGGGTCGGTCGGAACGTCCTGACCCGCCTCGTGCGCTCGGGGTCCTGGTCACGGATCACCGCCGGCGTGTACGACCTCGACGCGACACCCTGGCAGGCGCGTCCGCCCGACTCCCGACGCCGCCGTGCTGCCTGGGCGGCGCTGCTCGCCTTCGGCCCCGAGGCGATCGCCGTCGGGCCGTGCGCGCTCGCGCTGCTCGGCGTCGCGGGACTGCCCGCGCGCGTCGTCCCCCAGGCGACGTTGCCGGGTGCCCGCTCCCTCGAGTCGCGCGACGGCATCCGGCTGCGCATGTTCGACGACGGCATGACCGTCGTGCGGGTCGGCGACCGGTACGTGGCCGCCCCCGAGTGGGCGCTGGCCCAGGCGGTGCCCGAGCTCGACCGCCCCTGGGCCGTGGCGGTCATGGACTCGGCTCTCCACCTCGGGCTGGTGACGCCCGAAGGTCTCGACCGCGCGCACGACCACGCCCGTGGTCGGCGGGGTGTCGCGCGGACGCACTCGTGGTGGGAGCTCGCGGACTGTCGCGCGGAGTCACCGTTGGAGACCTGGGTACGGCTCGACTGCGTCGACGGCGGCGTCCCGCCGGACACGCTCCAGGTCCCGCTGGTCGGGTCGAGCGGACGGGAACGGCGCGGCGACCTGGGCTGGCTGCTCGACGACGGCCGCTGGGTCGTCGCCGAGGCCGACGGCGCGGAGTTCCACGACACCCCGAGCGCCGCGTTCGCCGACCGGGAACGTCACAACGACCTCGTGACCGGCGACGTCGCGGCGATGCTTCGATTCACCTCCGCCGACACCCGCGTGCCGGGCCGCGTCGCAACCACGGTCCGCCGCGCGCTCCTGTCGACGGGACGCCGTCGTGCCGCGTGACGTGAGGACGCCGAACCCGGGCCCGCTCCCCAGCGAAGGCTTCGGCTGGGGAGAGATCCCGGGTTCGGCATCGGGCGGGAGTCCGTCAGCGGGCGTCCTCGACCGCGTCGTGGACGATCGGCTCGTCGCCGCCGGGGGCCGACGCGGGGCTGGCGGGCTCCTGGGTCGTGCCGCGCCACCGCGCGATGGTCCGCATGAGGTGGTAGATCACGAGCGCCGCCGCGGTGCCGAGCGCGATGCCCTCGAACGTCAGGTCGCCGACGACCCACGTGAAGTTCGCGATGCCGACGACGAGCGGCACGGCGGCGGTCGTGAGGTTGACCGGGTTGGAGAAGTCGACCTTGTTCTGCACCCAGATGCGCGCGCCGAGGATGCCGATCATGCCGTAGAGCATCGTCGCCGCACCGCCCAGGACCCCGGCGGGGATGGTCGCGATGAGCTCGCCGAACTTCGGCGAGAGCGAGAGCACCAGGGCGGTCGCCGCCGCGACCCAGTACGCCGCGGTCGAGTAGACGCGCGTCGCCGCCATGACGCCGATGTTCTCGGCGTACGTGGTCGTGCCGGACCCGCCGCCGATGCCCGCGAACGTCGTCGCGAGGCCGTCCGCGAAGAGGGCGCGGCCGGTGAGGTCGTCGAGGTTCTTGCCGGTCATCGCCGCGACCGACTTCACGTGCCCGACGTTCTCCGCGATGAGCACGAGCACGACGGGCACGAACAGGCCGAGCACGGCGACGTCGAACGTGGGCGTGACGAACTCGGGGAACCCGATCCAGTCAGCCTTGCGCATGTCGGTGAAGTCGACCTCGCCCTGGAGCAGCGCCGCGACGTAGCCGACCACGACCCCGACCAGGATCGACAGGCGCCCGAGGATGCCCTTGAACAAGACGCTCACCATGATGATCGACCCGAGCGTGACGAGCGCCGTGACCGGCGCCTTCTCGAAGTTGTCCCACGCGGCCGGGGCGAGGTTGAGGCCGATGAGCGCGACGATCGTGCCCGTGACGATCGGCGGCATGACGACGTCGATCCATCGCGCGCCCGCGACGTGCACGAGCAGGCCGACCGCGGCGAGCACGAGGCCGGTGACGAGGATGCCGCCGACGGCGACGGACTGGCCCTGCGACATCGTCGCCGCACCGATCGGGGCGATGAACGCGAAGCTCGACCCGAGGTAGCTCGGCAGCCGGTTGCGCGTGATGAGCAGGAACCCGACGGTGCCGATCGCGGAGAAGAACAGCGTCGTCGCGGGCGAGAACCCGGTGAGCAGCGGCACGAGGAACGTCGCGCCGAACATGGCGACGACGTGCTGCATGCCGATCCCGATGGTCCGCGGCCAGGTCAGCCGCTCGTCCGGGTCGACGACGTCCCCCGGCGCGACCGTCTTCCCGTTCCCGTGCAACCGCCACCCGATGGCGCTCATGTCTCTCCCGTCCGTGAAGTTCGTGTGAAGACCCCCGGAGCAGGGTAGTGCCCGCCGAACCCGGGGTTGCTCCCCACGCGGGCGGTCCGGTGAGGAACGACCCCGGGTTCGGCAGCGGTGCTACGCGGCCGCGTGCACCTGGAGCCATGCCAGGAGGTAGCTGCGGGTGGTGCCGTCGTCGATGCGTTCCGCCGGGAGGGTGCGGGCGACCTCCAGTGCGGCCGCGGCGTCGTCCGGGCCGGCGAGCGCCGCGTACATGAGGAGCTGGTCGCCGAACAGCACGTCCCACGACGCGGGGTCGTCGCGGGGGCCCGCGAGCGCCTCGTCGAGGTTCGCCCGGATGCGCTCCGGGTCGCCCGCGAGGTAGCCGGCGACGGGCTGCGTCGGCAGCACGAGGATGCCGAGCATCGCGCTCGGCTCGGCGCTGAACCACGTGGCCCAGTCGCGCTTGCCGCCCCACACGAGCGACGTCACGGTGTGCCCGAACCCGTCGAGCGCCGGGTCGTCGCGGTCGACGTCGGTCCAGTACGCGCGCGCCGACGCCGCCTCGGCGGACAGCAGCCAGCGCGCCTGCGCCTCGAGCGTCGCGTCCCCCGACGCCTGCGCCCACAGCGCCAGCCCGTTCCACGCGGACACCGCCTCGGACGCGGACTCCTGGTTGTTCCCGTCCGCGAAGGGCGCGTACCCCGACGCCCACGAGTGGCCGGCGTACGCGTCGAACACGCGCAGCGCCGGGAAGTCCTCGTCGCCCGCGCCGGACGCGACGTCCGCGGCGAGCAGGTCGAGCACGGGCGCGAGGTCCGCGGCGAGCGCCGGGTCGTCGGCTGCGACGACGCCCGCGGCGTAGAGGAAGTACCCGTAGTGGAAGTGGTGGTCGTTGAGCTCGTCCGAGCCGAACGACGGCGTCCGCCCGACGACGCTGCGCACCTCGGGGTCGTAGACGAAGCAGCGCGCGTCGCGCTCCGCGCAGCCGGAGGGCTCGGCCCACTCGCGCAGCGCGGCCGAGAGGTCGTCGCGCAGCGGCGCCGCGACGTCGTCGAGCCCGAGCTGTTCGGCGAGGGCGAGCAGGTTCGCGTCGCGCGCGAGCGCCTTGCCGCCGAAGTACGTGTCCGACGGCACCTCGAGAGACCCCGCCTCGAGCGCCGCGGCGTCGGCCCGCACCTGGTCGGCGAGCTCCGTCGTCTCGTCCTCGCCCAGCCCGGAGAGGTCGAGCGCCCCGGCGGGTTCGACGGCTGGACTCGACCAGGCGAGCGTGCTCGCCGTGCACACGTCGACCGTCCCGAGCACGGTCGCGTAGGTGCCCAGGCCGCACGACGCGCCGTCGCCCTCGCGCTGGTGCGGCAGCCGCACGACGACGGTCCCTGGCCCGGGCTCGTCACTCCCGGTCTCGTAGGTGATCGCCGTGGTGGCGGCGGCGTCGGCCACGCCGTACGCGAGGGTCGTGCCCGTGACGGGGTGCGCGGCCGCCTCGGCGAGCGTCGCGACGGCACCGTCCGGGGCGCCGTCGGGCACGGGGAACCACGCGACGGAGTCGCCCGCGGCGAGGTCGAGCGAACGACCGTCGTCGGACAGCGCGCCCTCCGCCCCGACCAGCACGTACTCGCGTCCGCCCGCCTCGGTCGTGACGAGTCCGTCCGCCGCGTCGAACGCGACGGTGAGCGCCGCCGTCTGGTCCGTCGCCGCGGTGTACCGCAGGACGGGCGACCCCTCGACGAGGGCCACCGTCCCCAGGACGGAGCCTGCGTCGAGCAGGTCGACCATGACGGACGCGGTGTCGTAGGCGGTGACCTCGACCGACTCCGCCCCGACGTCCACGCCGACCCGCGGCACGAACGGGCCGAGGATCGACTGCTCGGTGACCTCGACGTCGGGCAGGCCGAACGCGAACCCGCCGTCGGTCACGCCGAACGCGAGCGGCACGGGGAACACCGGCAGCGGCTCGTCGCCGAACACCAGCCCGGAGAACCAGCGGTTGGTCGGCGGCACCAGGCCGTCCGCGAGCCGGGCGGTAGGCATCGGAGCGACCGACTCCTGCGGCAGGATCGACGGGTCGACGTGGGGGACGGTCCCGGTCAGGTCCGCGGCGGGGTGCCCGACGGCGGAGCCCGCCCCGGGCGGTCCCGTCGCCCGGGGCGACACGTCCGTCTCGAACAGCCCGCACCCGGTGACGAGGGCTGCCGATGCGAGCACCACCACGACGGCCCGTCCGCGAGATCGGCCCGAGCGTCCGAGATCGACCTTCGGGAGGTCGATCTCGTGGCGGACGGGTCGACCCCGGCGGGGCGTCACAGCCCCACCTTGCGGAGGAACGCGCCGAACGACTCGTCGACCCCGGCGAGCGGGCCGTCGTCGTGCAGCTCGATGCTCGCCGTGACGGGCGTGCCCGACGCGACGAGGCCGTGCTCCGCACCGCGCACGAGCGCGTCGCTCGTGACCTCGATCGTGGCCTCCGCCTGGTTGGCGGTGTTCTGCACCGCGACCGACGCGACCTCGCCCGCGATCTCCACCTGGTTCGGCAGCACCACCGTGACCTCCGCGCCCTGGCGGACGCGCGCGAAGTCGCTCGGGTCGAGCGTCAGCCGGGCGTCGACGAACAGCGACCCTTCGCGCTCGAGCGACGCGATCACCTCGCCGGCCTGGACGAACCCGCCCTCGCGGGTCGTGACGTCGGTGACCACGGCGTCGTAGGGCGCGACCAGCGTGATCGTCCCGTCGGGCGCCACCCGGTACGCGGACGTGTCGGCGCTGACGAGCCCGAGCGCGATGTCGTGCTGGAGCGTCAGGCTGCTCACGGTGAACAGCGGGTCGCCCGCGGCGACCTCGTCCCCCTCGGCGACCTCCGCCGCGGTGACGGTCCCCGCGTAGTCGCTGCCGACGTCGAGCACCTCGGCCCGGATGGTCGCCGTGGTACTCGTCGCCTGCCCGAGGCGCCGGTTCATGACGAGCGTGAGCGCCGCGCACACGAGCACCACCACGAGCAGCCCGCCCACGAGGCGGAAGCGGTTCGACCAGGTCATGCGACACCTCCGACAGGTCCGGACGACGAGTCCCCGCCACGGCGCGCCCGCCGCCTCCCGGCCCGCGTCCCGACGCCGACCGTCACCTCCACGCCGAGCCGCGCCGACAACGCCTCGTCGACGACGGCCGCGGCCGCTCCGTCTCGCGGCCGGGCGGAACGCCCTCCGTCCCGAGCCGCCAGGCGTGTCGACCGCGACTCTCGGAGGGCCGTCACGACGAACGCGCCCAGGATCAGCGTGTTGGTGACGTTCCAGGCGAGCGCGAGGCTCGGCATCAGGTCGCCCCACTCCTTCCAGGCCCCGACCACCGACGTCACGAGCAGGAACGCGAAGAACAGCACCTGCGGGATCATGTAGTTGAACGGCGACGTGACCTTCCCCTTGCTGCCGGTCACGTGCCACGCCTGCTCCTTGCCGGTCAGCGCGTTCCACAGGGCCGTGGTGTAGATGGGGAACGACACGGACGCGAGCATGAGCACCTCCCACCGGAACGACCCGAGCGTGAAGAACGCGATGGCGATCTGGAGCACGTAGAAGCCCGCGTAGTAGAGCAGCCACGTGCCCCACGAGATGGTGAGGTTCATGGGCGTGAGGTCGAGGTAGATCTGCAGCGGCGGCACGAGCAGCAGCACGAGCGGCGCGATGCCCGCGAGGTAGTGCGTCGCGGTGACGGTGTACTGGAGCCGCTGGTCGAGCGTGAGGGTGCGGCGCGGGCTGAGCGGGTTGTGCTGGAGCAGGATCTCGAACCCGCCGGTCGCCCAGCGCAGCTGCTGCTTGGTGTACGCCTCGACGGTCTCCGGGGTGTCGCCGACCGCGAGCGTCGTGGGGATGTAGATCGTGCGCCACCCGCGCTCGTGGAGCATGAGCGACGTCCACACGTCCTCGGACTTGGAGTCGGTGTGCATGCCGCCGATGTCGTCGATCGCGGCGCGGCGGAAGATCACGTTGGTCCCGACGCAGAACGCGGCGTTGAAGCGGTTGCGGCCAGGCTGCACGAACCGGTAGAAGACGGCCTGCATGTACCCGGCGCCGCGCGAGATGAGGTTGTCGAGGTTGCCGTAGGTCTGCGGCGTCTGGACGAACGCGACGTCGTCCTTGACGAAGAACGGCACGGTCTCCACGAGGAGCTCGGGCCTGGCGACGAAGTCGGCGTCGAGGATGACGAAGAAGTCGCCCTTGGCGATGGCGAGCGCGTGGTTGACGTTGCCGGC
Source organism: Cellulosimicrobium sp. CpK407 (assembly GCF_051844275.1). Taxonomy (NCBI): domain Bacteria; kingdom Bacillati; phylum Actinomycetota; class Actinomycetes; order Micrococcales; family Promicromonosporaceae; genus Cellulosimicrobium; species Cellulosimicrobium sp. CpK407. The sequence continues at coordinate 36,056 of NZ_JBGNYC010000006.1, read as the reverse complement.
CTTCGCGCCGTTGCTCGACAGCCGTCGCACGTAGCGCGCCCCGAGCTGGGCGGCGAGGTCGCGGACGTCGTCGGACCGGCCGTCGTCGAGCACCCACGTGCGGTGGGTGCCGCGGACCGCGAGGGCAGCGCGCACCGTGCGCGCGATGGTGTCGAGGTCCTCGCCGTAGGTCGTGATGAGGACGTCGACCGTGACGGGACGGTCGTGGAGGTACAGGTTCCAGCGCGTCGGGTCGTCCTCGGCGCCGTCGCGGATGATCTCCGGGACGTCGAACAGGCGGTCCTTCGCGTGGTGGAACGAGAACCCGCGCGGGTCGTGCCCGCTCGACAGGACGGTCCACATCGCCAGCAGCGCCTGGGCGACGAGCACCGACTCGGCCGTGATGACCATGACGTACGGCAGCGCGTCGCCGCGGTTGGCCGGGTTGAGCAGGAACACCGCGTACGCGACGACGCCGAGCGTCGCCAGCAGCATGATCATGACGAGCGACGGCGAGCGCGCGGCGGAGTTCTCGTCGCGCGGCGGGCCGGTCGGGCGGTCGACGTCGGCGCTCGGGCCGAACGTCGCGGGCCGCACGTGCTGCGTACGGCGCGGGGTGACGACCAGGCGGTCGAACTCGGAGACGGGCATCGTAGACCTCCGGCTCTCGACGGGGCCCCGGGAATCCTCCGGGGGGCGCGGTCGGGCCGACGGCGGACGACGGCGGGCGGACCCGCCGGGTCGTCGAGAGCCCGGGTGCGGCGACGTCGTCGGCGTCGTGACGTGGTGCGTGTCGTGCCGTGGTGCGGTGCCGTGCGGGACGTGCGGTGCGGTGCCGTGCGGGACGTGCGGTGCGGCCGAGCCGGTCGAGCGCGGGCCGAGACGGGTCGAGGTGGCCCGCACCAGCGGGCCACCTCGTCGTCTGCGCCGAACGTAGCGGTGCCGGGCGGGCTTGTCACGGGTCGTGCGGGGTGACGCGACGGCCTCTCTTCCGCCCCAGGTCAGATGTGAACGGGCCGGGCCGCGGGCGGCGCCACGTCGTCGAGGTGCGCCGGATCGTTGGTGCGGTGCCGTTCCCGACCCGGTCGGACGCCGTCGTACGCGACCGGGTGAGCGCTCACCCGGCGGCGACCCGCACGAGCCGGAAACGAGTCGTTCACGGGCGGAAACGGAGAATTCACGGCGCCGGCGCGCCGGGCGTCCGACGGGTGGACGCCTGCGGCGGGCGGACGGCACCGGCCGCGGTCGCGGTCGCGGTCGCCGTCGACGATGCCCACGTCGCGACGAGCCTGACGTCGCGACGCGGGCACGGACGGTCAGGGCAGCTGCGGCACGACCTCAGACGCGATGAGGTCGAGGTGGTCGAGGTCGTGCAGGTCGAGCACCTGGAGGTAGAAGCGCGTCGCGCCCTGCTCGGCCGCGGCGGCGATCTTGTCCGCGACCTCGGAGACCGTCCCGGCCAGGCCGTTGCGGCGCACCTCGTCGGGCTCGCGCCCGATCGCGTCGGCCCGACGGCGGAACTCCGCCTCGTCCTTGCCCACCGCGACGACGAACGCCGCCGAGTACACGAGCGAGTCGGGGTCACGGTCGGCGTCAAGGCACGCGGCGCGCACGTTCTCGAACCGGTCGGGCAGGACGCCCGGGTCGGGGAACGCCGCGTTGAACTCGCTCGCGTACCGGGCCGCGAGCGCCGGGGTGCGCCGGGGACCGTGGCCGCCGACGATCACCGGGACGTGCTCCTGCGCGGGCTTCGGCAGGGCCGGGGAGTCGGTGAGCGTGTAGTGCTCGCCGCTGAACGAGAACGTCTCCCCGACCGGCGTCTCCCACAGCCCGGTGATCACCGCGAGCTGCTCCTCGAGGATCCCGAACCGCTTCTCCGGGAACGGGATGCCGTACGCCTCGTGCTCGCGCGCGAACCAGCCCGCGCCGAGCCCGAGCTCCACGCGACCGCCCGACATCTGGTCGACCTGCGCGACCTGGATCGCCAGCACGCCCGGGTGGCGGAACGTCGCCGACGACACGAGCGTGCCGAGCCGGATGCGGCTCGTCTCGCGGGCCAGGCCGGCGAGCGTCGTCCACGCGTCGGTCGGGCCGGGCAGCCCGTCGCCGTCGCCCATGACGAGGTAGTGGTCGGAGCGGAAGAAGGCGTCGAACCCGAGGTCCTCGGTGGCCTTCGCGACCGCGAGGAGGTCGTCGTAGGAGGCGCCCTGCTGGGGCTCGGTGAAGATGCGCAGGTCGATCTGGGTCATGCCGTCACCCTGCCACACCGGGCGACTGCCCCCGCCCGCAGGAGCCCCCGTCCCGCGAGGTAGAACGTCCGGTCGCGAGGTAGAACGCGCCGAGCTCTACCTCGCGACGCGATGTTCTACCTCGGCGAAGGCACCGGGCGGCGATGCAGTCAGTCGGCGAGCGGGACGAGGTCGAGCTCCTGGAACTCCGCGACCTCGGGCACCCAGCGGTCGGCGACGAACCCGCGGTGGTCCGGGTGGGCGTCGTACGCGGCGTACGCGGCGTCGTCGTCGAACACCATGGAGAACTGGAACGTCAGCGGGCTCTTGGCGCTCACCTGGCGCGAGACCGTGAAGTCCCGCACCCCCGGGATCGCGGTGAGCGTGCGGCGCGCGGTGCCGAGGAACTCGGCCTCCTCGGCGCTGCCGGCGGGGTGGACGAGGCGGAAGGCGACGGTGTGCTGGATCACGCCCCCACCCTAGGCTGGCGACCATGCGCGTGAGCACCGTGATCCTGCCGATCTACCCGTGGAGTGAGGGCCGCGACGTGTGGCGCGAGGCCGACGACCTCGGGTTCCACGCCGCCTACACGTACGACCACCTGTCGTGGCGGACCTTCCGCGACGGGCCGTGGTTCGGCGCCGTCCCGACGCTCGCCGCCGCGGCGGGCGCGACGGAGCGGGTACGCCTGGGCACGCTCGTGTCGTCGCCGAACTTCCGTGAGCCGGTGACGTTCGCGAAGGACGTCATGACGCTGGACGACCTGTCGGGCGGCCGGATCACGGTCGGTCTCGGCGCGGGCACGACCGGCTTCGACGCGGCGGTGCTCGGCGGTGAGCCGTGGTCCGCCCGCGAGCGGGCAGACCGCCTGCGCGACTTCACGGTCCTGCTGGACCGGCTGCTCACCGAGCCCGCCGTCACGCACGACGAGGGCCACTACCGCGCGCACGAGGCACGGACCATCCCCGGTCCGGTGCAGTCCCCGCGCGTGCCGTTCGCCATCGCCGCGACCGGCCCGCGCGGCCTGCGGCTCGCCGCGCGCTACGGCCAGGCGTGGGTGACGACGGGCGACGGCCGCCTGGGCGACGACGCGACCCCGGCGCAGTCCCGCGCGGCGGTCCGCGACCAGGTGGAGCGGCTGGAGGCCGCGTGCGCCGACGCCGGTCGCGACGCGGCGTCGGTCGAGCGGATCCTGCTCACCGGCTTCACGCCTGACCCCGCGCTCGCGTCGGTCGACGCGTTCGTCGAGACCGCGCGCGGGTACGCGGAGGCGGGGATCACGGAGATCGTCGTCCACCGGCCGATCCCCGGCACGCAGTTCGCCGCCGACCAGCGCGTCTTCGAGCAGATCGCGACCGACGGAGCGGCCCAGGTCGCCGGTCTCTGACCGTTCGGATCCCGCCCCGGAGGCGAGCCACCGCCGTCGGCCACGGCGCCGCGGTGACGGTGGTTCGCGGCCGGAGGGAACCTCGCCGGCCTCTGCTGCGTGAAAGAGGTGGGGCTGCTGTGACACAGGTCCGTACGGAGGGGCTCACGGGTCCGTGACGCGAGGAGGCGACATGCGCAAGGCACCGGCGGGGTGGTACCCGGACGCACCGGGGTCGGGCAGCGAGCGCTGGTACGACGGCGCGGTGTGGACCGACCGCACCCGGACCCGCCGCGCGGCGGAGGACGCTGGGCTGTGGCGGCGCGTCCTCGTCGTCGGGGCGGTCGTCGTGGTCGTCGTCGCGGCGCCGCTCCTGCTCGCCGTGCTCGACTGAGCCACCGCGACCCCGACACGGGCCGTCAGCCGAGCGGCCCCAGCACCCGGTACGTGACGTGCGTGACGAGCGACGCGGCGCGCACGGCGACGGTCTCGAGCGCGAGGGGCGGGACGCCGTCGAGCACGCGGTCCCCGTGCCCGAGGACCTGCGGCACGACGTGCAGCCGGAGCTCGTCGAGGAGCCCGGCCGAGAGCGCCTGGTTGATGGTCGCGGCGCCGCCGGCGACGGAGACGTCCCGGTCGCCCGCGGCCTCCCGCGCCTGCGCGACGGCGGACTCGATGCCGTCGGTCACGAAGAAGAACGTCGTCCCGCCCTCCATGACGAGCGGTTCGCGCGGGTGGTGCGTGAGCACGAACACGGGCCCGTGGTACGGCGGCTCCGGACCCCACCACCCGCGCCAGTCGAGGTCCCACTCGCCGCGGCCCGGGGTGAACATGTTGCGGCCCATGACGTACGCACCGGCGGCGAGGATCGCGTCGAGCTCCGCACGGTTCTCGTCAGCCGTCTCGAACATCCACCGATGCAGGTCCACGCCCTCGCCGAACGGGTGCTCCACCGTCTGGTCGGGCCGGGACGAGAACCCGTCCACCGACACCGCCACGTCGCACGTCACGTTCCCCATGCCGCCCTCACCCTCCGCGGTCGGCACGAGCCGCGACCGCCGTCGTCCACACCTGACGCCACCTCCGACCGCGCGCGCACCCGGAACTCATCGCACCCGCTATCTCGACGTGGCGGCCTCCTCGGTCGCGATGCGCAAGGCGGCGACGAGCTCGCGGTAGAGCTCGTCGGTCGCGAGGAGCTCGGCGTGCGTCCCGCGGGCGCGGACGCGTCCGTCCTCCATGACGAGGATGAGGTCGGCGTCGATCACGGTCGACAGGCGGTGCGCGATCGTCACGACGGCGCGGTCGCGCGCGAGGTCCTCGATGACGGCGTGCACGGCGGCCTCGGTGAGCCCGTCGACCTGCGCCGTCGCCTCGTCGAGCAGCAGGACGTCGGGCGCGTGCAGGACGGCGCGCGCGAGGGCGACGCGCTGCCGCTCGCCGCCCGAGACGGTCGTCCCGACGAGGGACGTGTCGAGGCCCTCGGCGAGCGAGCGCACCTTGGCCTCGAGCCGGACCTTCGCGAGCGCGGCCCACATGGCCTCGTCGGTCGCACCGGGGTCGGAGAGGAGGAGGTTCTCGCGGATCGTCCCCGGCACGACGGGCGTCTCCTGCTCGACGTACGCGAAGCGGCGCCGGACGTCGTCGAACGTGAGGTCGTCGTAGGGCACGCCGTCGAGGAGGATCTGCCCGGACTCGGGCTGGAGGAACCGCAGCAGCAGGGAGAACGTCGTGGTCTTGCCCGCGCCCGACGGCCCGACGATCGCGACCTGCCCCCGGTGGGGCACGTCGAGGTCGAGGTCGCGGACGACGGGCTCGCCGCCGGGCAGGTAGCGCGCCGTGACGCCCCGCAGGGAGAGCCGCGGCGTCCCGGCAGCGGTCCCGTCCGTGCCCGACGTCGCGCCCACCACGGCCTCCCGAGTCGCCTCCGCAGCGGCCGGGTCCAGCGCCGCCGCGCCCGCCCGGGCCGGCCGAGCGACGTCGTCGTCCTCCTCCGGCTCGATCGACTGGACCTCGCTGATGCGTCCCGCGGCGGCGATACCGGCCTGGAGCTGCGTGACGTTCATGGTGAGGCCGGTGACGGGCTCGACGATCTGGAACGCGTAGAGGAGGAACGCGACGAGGCTCGACACCGCGAGCAGCCCCTCGTCGACGCGCCACGCGCCGAGCGCGAGGATGACGATGATCGCGAGCTGGATCCCGCCGCCCGCGATGGTCCACGCGACCGCCTCGGTCCGCACGGCCCGGACGCTGTGCCGCGCGGACGCCTGCGCGTCGTCGAGCACCCGCTCGATCTGGCGCCCCTCGGCGCGGCTGGCCTTGATGGTGCGGATCGCGCGGAGGCCGCCCTCGAGCGTGCCGCCGAGGCTGCCGAGCGACTCCTGCGCCTTCTCCTGCGCCTTCGCGATCCGCGGCATGAGCGCGCCGACGAGCACCGCGATGACGACGATCGCGCCGAGCGTCGTGCCGAGCAGCACGATGTCGAGCACGCCCATGAGGACGATCGTCCCGACGAGGGACACGGCGAAGTTGACGAGGTTGACGATGCTCGACGACGCGGCCTCCCGCAGCAGCACGGTGTCGGACGTGACGCGCGTGACGAGCTCGCCCGTCGGGCGCCCGGTGAGCGCACCGATCCGCGCGCGGAAGTAGCGCCGGACCATGGACGACCGCGCGTCGAGCACGACCCGCTCGGCGAGCGTGCCGAGCAGGATCCACTGCCACAGCCCGAGCGCGAGGCCCACGACGAGCAGCCCGACGAGCGTGAGGACGGCCGGGGTCAGCGACTCCCCCGTCCCGAGGGTGTCGAGCACCCACTTGGTGACCATCGGCGTCGCGAGCGCCGCGGCGGTGGTGCCCAGCCCCAGGACGAGGCCGAGCAGGAGCGTGCGGCGGTGCGGTCGGACGAACTCCCCGAGCACCTTGAGCCGCGGGAGGAACGGGCCGGTGGGCGTGTCGGGCGTGGCGGGCGTCGTGGTCGGCGAGCCGGTGGCGTCAGTCGTGGGCATGGCGTCAACCATGGTTGACATCCTCTCTCGTGTCAACTGTGGTTGACGCGGGCGAAACACAGCAGCGGAACGGGCGTGACCACTAGTGGAACATTCCTGTTCCACTCGTGGCAAGAGGTGTTCCACTGCGCGGAGGGCTATCGTGGGCCGCGTGACGGCACGAACCAGCGCGCGGGACGCCACCACCGCGCCGGCCCTCGCAGCGGCGCGCGACGGCGCGCCCGCGGAGAGCGGCACCCGCGCGCGCACGCGGCGCGCGATCCTCGACGCCGCGGTCGCCGTGCTCAGCACGGACAAGTCCGCGTCGCTCGGCGACGTCGCCCAGGCCGCGCAGGTGGGGCGCACGACGCTGCACCGCTACTTCCCCGAGCGGGCCGACCTCGTCGAGGCGATCGGGACCGAGGCCGTCGAGCGCACGCGCGCCGCGATCACCGCGGCCCGCCTCGACGACGGCGCCCCCGCGTCCGCGCTGCGCCGCCTCGCGTTCGAGTACTTCGACCTCGGCCCCTGGTACATGGTGCTGTTCAACGAGCTGTCCGGCGGCGAGCCCGAGTTCTGGGCGGAGTCCGACGCGGTGGAGGAGCCGGTGCGCGACCTCCTGCGCCGCGGCCAGGCGGACGGTGTGTTCGACGACCAGCTCAGCGTCGCGTGGCTCGTCCGCACGCTCTGGTGGATGCTCTTCAACGCGTGGGCGATGCACGACGAGGGCGAGGCGACGCGGGCCGACGCGCTGCGCATGGCCGTGCGCAGCATCGAGGGCGTGGCGCTCGCCCGCGAGGCCCGCCCGTGAGCACGGCCCCGACCCCGCGACCCGGCCTCGGCGAGCGCCTGCGGCGCTGGTGGCAGCGTGCCGACGAGGTGCGCACGGGCGTGCGCTGGGCGAGCGTGGGGACGGTCTTCGGCGGGATCGCCGTCGCGCTCGTGTGCCTCGTCCTCGTGCTGCGCGGCCGCGTCTGGGCGTGGTTCCCGCTCCTCGTCGCCGCCGCCGTCGCGCTGCGCGAGGTCCGCTACCTCCAGCGCACCGCGCGCGGCGGCCGACCCCGCTACCAGGAGAACGCGCCGCGCTGAGGTCCGAGCCGTGTGCGAGCCGACTCCGGACCGGTCCCGGACCTCGGTGGGCTCAGGGCACGGGGGGAGGTCTCCCCATCGTGCGTGCTCGCCGGTCCGGCTAGCGTCGACGGCGACCACGCTCGCTCGAGGACACGACGAAGGACGCCCGATGTCAGGATTCTGGGGAAGCAGTCCCTCCGAGCTGCGCAACCTCGCCGCGCGCGCGACAGACGCCCGCGGACTGCTCGAGGACGCCCGCCACGTGCTCGACACGGCCGTGCGCGCCACGTCCTGGTCGGGTCCGGACGGCGACGCCTTCCGCACGTCGTGGGCCGAGGAGCTCGCACCCCGTCTGAGCGCCGCGGCGCTCGTCGTCGACCACCTCTCGACGGCCCTTCGCCACAACGCCGCCCAGCAGGAGTCCTCGAGCGCACCGACCGGCCCCTCGGACGGGTGGGCGCTCCCGTCGATCCTTCGCGTCGGCTTTGCGTCCCCGTTCGAGCTCGAGGTCTGCGCACCCTTCGACCCCGACAAGGGGCCTTCTCCCCAGCCTCTCGCTCGGCCGGACCTCGACGACATCGTGGCGCTGCCCGCGCCGGTGCCCGACGGCATCGGTCCCGTCCGCTCCCTGCCCGAGCGCGCCCCCGTGCCCCCGGACCTCGACGGTATCCAGTCCCTGCCGGCACGAGTGCCTCCGGGGAGCATCCCGTCCCTCCCCGACCACGCGCCCCTCGATCTCGACGACATCCAGGCGCTCCCCGCGCACCTGGACCCGCCGGACGGCGCCTCGGAGCGGGTCTCCGAGTAGGCGGGTCATCCGGAGGTCGCACCCCGGTGGACCGCAGGATCCACCGGACGGGCGACGCGCCGGGGACGGGTCGACGGGAAGACTGGCGGCACGGCGTCGGGCAGCGGCGCCGGAGACCTCCGGAGGTGCTCCGCCCGTGACGACCCCGACTCCTGCCCGGGACGCTGCGTCCCCCGAGCAGCTCCCCGAGCCGTCGCCCCGGCAGCCCTCCGCCCGTGCGGCCGCGCGCGGCCTGCGCTTCACGGCGCGTCGCGGTGCCCGACGGCGCGAGGCCGACCCCGCGCAGCGCCCGGCCGTCCCGCCGGTCGAGCGGGCGAACGGCTGGCTCGTCGCGGTCGCGGTGCTCGGCGCCGCGGTCCTCTTCTCCGTCCTCGCGATGAACGCCTTCATGGGCGGCTGACGCCCCGCACGCCTCCCGCCGTCGTCGCCGTCACAGTCGCGGGTCGACGGGCTCCGACTCCAGCGCCAGCACCGCGAACACCGGCTCGTGGACGCGCCAGGTCGGCTCGCCGCGCGCCACCCGGTCCAGCGCCTCGAGGCCGAGCGCGTACTCCCGCAGCGCGAGGGACCGCTTGCGACCGAGCGACCGCTCGCGCAGCCGTTCGAGGTTGCGCTCCTCGGTGTACTCGGGGCCGTAGATGATGCGCAGGTACTCCCGGCCGCGGACCTTGAGCCCCGGCTGCACGAGCCCGCCGCCCTTCCCGGGAGCGCCCCGGCGCCGCACGAGGTTGGCGACCGGCTTGACCACCATGCCCTCGCCGCCGGCCGCCGTGAGCTCCTCCCACCAGGCCGTCCCCTCGGTGCGCGACGCGTCGTCGGCGAGGTCGACGACGACGCGCCGCGTCGTGCGGAACAGCGCCGGGTCCGCCGCGACGAGCCGGTCCGCGACGTCGAGGTGCCACAGGTGGTCTCGCTCGGCGTACGTCGTGCCGGCCGACTCCGCGGACCCGGCTCGCGCGGACGTCCCGCTCGCGAGCACCTGGAACGGCGCGACCTGCACGCCGCGCAGCGGGTCGGGCGCGGCGTCGCCGTCCACGGCCGCGCCCGTGTCCCAGCGGTAGCGCCGGTACGCCTCGACGAACAGTTCGGCGTCGGTCGACCGCCGCGCGGTCCGACGCCGGAGGTCGCCCACGTCGACGCCCCGCGCCTCCGCCGCGGCGAGGGCCGCCAGGGCCGCGGGCATGACCGCCCGTGCGGCCGCCCCGACGCTCGCGTACTGGTCGCGCAGGAGCTGGTCGGCCTTGAGCGACCACGGCAGCACCTCGGCGTCGAGCAGCACCCAGTCGGCGCCGAGAGCGTCCCACGTCCCGGCCGCGTCGAGGGCCGCGGCGACGCGCCCGAGCAGCAGCGCCGCCGTCGGCTCGTCGAAGAACGACCGCCCGGTGCGGGTGTGCACCGCGCCGGGCGCGTCGACCCCGAACCGCTCCGCGACGACGCGCGACCCGTCCGCCGACCCCGAGTCGCGCGCGACGAGCAGCACCGCGCGCGACCCCATGTGCTTCTCCTCGCACACGACCCGGTCGACGCCGTCGCGCGCGTACGCGGCGAACGCGCCGTCGGGGTGCTCGAGCAGGCCGGGCAGGGTCGAGGTCGCGACCGGGCTCATGGTCGGCGGCAGGTACAGCAGCAGCCGCGGGTCGACGGCGAACCGGCTCATGACCTCCAGCGCCCCCGCCGCCTGCTCCTCGCCGACGGTCAAGCGCCCGTGCGTCGCGGTCTCGACGGCGCGCCGCCCGAGCACGTCGGCGACGGAGAGCAGGTCGGGCTCGCGCACCGGCGCGCCGTCCGAGCGCTCCGGCAGGAACGGGCGCGCCGGCGCGTAGTACTCGCGCGCGGCCGGGACCTGCACCACCTCCTTCTCCGGGTAGCGCAGCGCAGACAGCCTTCCGCCGAACACGCACCCCGTGTCGAGGCACATCGTGTTGTTGACCCACTCGGCCTCGGGCGTCGGCGTGTGCCCGTACAGGACCATGGCGCGACCGCGGTAGTCGTCCGCCCAGGGGTAGCGCACGGGCAGCCCGAACTCGTCGGTCTCGCCCGTGGTGTCGCCGTAGAGCGCGAAGCTGCGCACCCGCCCGGACGCCCGGCCCTGGTAGGACTCCTTGAGACCCGCGTGCGCGACCACGAGGCGCCCGTCGTCGAGCACGAGGTGGGAGACGAGGTCGCGGCAGAACTCCGCGACCTCGCGGCGGAACTCCTCGGGCTCTTCGGCGAGCTGGGCGAGCGTCGTCTCCAGGCCGTGGGAGACCTTGACGTCGCGCCCACCGAGCGCGCGCACGAGCTTGTGCTCGTGGTTGCCCGGCACCGCGAGCGCGCGGCCGGACCGGACCATGCCCATCGCGAGGCGGAGCACGCCCGGGGAGTCGGGACCGCGGTCCACGAGGTCGCCGAGGAAGATCGCCCGCCGCCCCGCGGGGTGCGCGGCGTCGACGGGCCGGCCCGCGTCGTCGCGCACGACGGCGTAGCCCAGCTCGCCGAGGAGCGTCACCAGCTCGTCGAGGCAGCCGTGCACGTCGCCGATCGCGTCGAACGGGCCGTGCTCGTCGCTACGGTCGGTGAGCAGCGGCGTGCGCACGACCCGCGCGGCCGCGACCTCCTCCTCCCCGCGCAGCACGTGCACGGTGCGGAAGCCCTCGCGCTGCAGGCTCTTGAGCGACGACCGCAGCGCCGCGCGCTGACGCGTCACGACGTGCGCGCCGAACCTGCGGTCCGCACACGCCGCGTTGCGCTCGACCGCGACCTTCTCGGGCACGTCGAGGACGATCGCGACGGGCAGCACGTCGTGGGCGCGCGCGAGGGCGACGAGGGTCTTGCGGGCCTCGCGCTGCACGTTCGTCGCGTCGACGACGGTGAGCAGGTTCGCCTCGAGCCGCTTCGACACGATGGTCTCGAGCACCTCGAAGGCGGCCTTCGTGGCCGCCTGGTCGTTCTCGTCGTTCGACACGAGGCCGCGGCACACGTCCGACGACACCGTCTCGTACGGGCCGAAGTGCTCGCGCGCGAACGTCGACTTCCCCGAGCCGGAGACGCCGACGAGCACCACGAGGCTCGACGCGGGGACGCGCAGGTCGCGCGTCGCTCCCGCGCTCTCGGCCGCGTGCTCCGTCGTGTTCTCGGCCGCGGGCTCGCTCGTCCGCGATGTCGTCCGCTCGCTCATCGGGCCTCCTCCCCCTCGCGCGTGTCGGCTCCTGCCGCGGTCGGCGCGTCGTGCACGACGGCCCCCTCCGGCACGAGCGTGAGGACCACCAGCTGCGTGGGCGCCCCGACGTCCGGCGCGAGCGGTCCGACGTCGCGGTGCTCGACCGCGTACCCGTACCGCTCCGCGGCGTCGCCCGCCCACGCGCGCAGCTCGGCGCGCGTCCACTCGAACCGGTGGTCGGGGTGCCGCACCCGGCTCCCGCCCGGCCCGTCGAGCAGGTTCGGGTAGTGCACGTTGTACTCCGCGTTGGGCGTCGTGACGACGACGGTGCGCGGCCGCGCGTGCCCCAGCACCGCGTGCGCCAGCGCGTCGAGGCGCGACGGGTCCACGTGCTCGACGACCTCCATGAGGACCGCGGCGTCGAACCCCGTGAGCCTGTCGTCGGTGTACGTGAGGGACGACTGGAGCAGGCGCACGCGCTCGCGCTCGGCGTCGCTCGCCTCGTGCAGGCGCAGCCGGGCGGCCGCGCGCTCGAGCTCGCGCGCGGAGACGTCGGTGCCGAGGACGCGCGTGAACGTCCGGTCGGCGGCGAGCCGGCGCAGGAGCATGCCCTCGCCGCAGCCGAGGTCGACGACGGTCCGCGCGCCGACCTCGTGCAGCACCCCGAGCACCGCGTCCGCGCGCTGCCGGGCGAGCGGCGGCTCCGGCACGTCCGCCCCGGGTGACGTCGCGCCGTCGGGCGAGACCTCGCCGTCGGGCTCGGCCACGTCCGCGGGCGCGGCGCCGTCGAGCGCGGCGAGGCGCGCCGTCGCGTCCTCGACGTAGCGGCGCTGGTGCGCGAGGTAGCGGCGCAGGATCCGCGCGCGCTCGGGGTGGTCGGCGAGCCAGCCGCCGCCCGCGCGCACGAGCTTGTCCACCTCGTCCGTGGACACCCAGTAGTGCTTCGCGTCGTCGAGCACGGGCAGCAGCACGTAGAGCTGCGCGAGCGCGTCGGCGAGCCGTCGCGTGCCGCGCAGGCGCAGGTCGACGTACCGCGAGGCGCCCCACGCCGGGACGGCCGGGTCGAGCGGCTCCGCGGTCGCCGTCACGTGCCAGCCCAGCGGCTCGAAGAGCCGGCGCGCCAGGTCGGGCCCACCGCGGCAGGGCAGGGACGGGACGTGCACGTCCAGCGGGAGCTCGACGTCCGGCAGCTCGGGCCGGGCGTCGCACCGCCCCGCCATGGCCGTCGCGAACACCTTGCCCAGCGCGACGGCGACCATCGACGAGGCGGCGTACGGCCGGTCGTTGACGTACTGCGCGAGGGCGAAGGCGTCGCCGCCACCGAAGCGCTTGTTCCGCACGATCCCGACCGGGTCGACCTCGAGCAGCAGCGCGACCTCGCACCGCGCCGCCGTCGCCTCGGGGTAGAACACGTGCGCGCGGCCCACGGGCAGGTCGAACACCTGGGCACGGTCCGGGTGCTTGTGCAGCAGGAACCCGAGGTCGGTGGCGTCGTCGAGCGTCCCCGGGGTCGCCGTCGCGGCGAGGGTCACGAGCATGGGCGCCATGGTGTCATCCGACGCCGGGCAGGGCACCGGGATTGTGGACGGCCACGCAGCCTGTGGACGGCCACCGTTTTCAGCCCCTCCGCCCATCGACGCGGACGCTCGGGAGGTCTACCGTCGAACCACGGGCGCCGCTGCCCACGGCACGCGCCCGGCCAACGTCCAGCCGGCGGCCGCACGGGGTCGCCACGGCCGAGTGCGGGCCTTCGGGCCCGGGGGACGACTGCAGGGAGCGCCGGCGCTCGGCCGGAAGGGGCGCGCGAGCGGGACCGGTGTACCGTCCGGTGCATGACCGACGTCCGCAGCCGCACCCACGCCCAGGCCGTCGACGCAGCGATCGAGCTCTTCACCCGCAAGGGGTACGAGCAGACGACCGTCGAGGAGATCGCCGACGCCGCCCAGGTCAGCCGCGCCACCTTCTTCCGCCGCTACGGCTCCAAGGAGGACGTGGTCTTCGCGGACCACGAGCTCCTGCTCGACGAGGTCGTCGTCATGCTCGCCGCGACGCGGCCCGTGCCCGACGCGGAGGGCCGCCTCACGCCGGACCCCGCCGTCGACCCGTACGTCGAGGTCTGCCGCGCGGCGCGGCTCGTGTTCGACCACCACGTCGGGCAGCGGGAGACGTCGCTCGCGCGGTGGCAGCTCCTCCAGCAGGTGCCGGCGCTGCGCGACCGCGAGCTCGTCACGACGCACCGCTACGAGCGCGCCTTCACCGCGTACCTGCGCGACGCGCTCCCGCCGGACGAGCGCCGGTCGACCGCGTCCATCGCGTTCGCCGCGTCGGTCGTCGCCGTCCACAACGCGCTCCTGCGCCGGTGGCTGCGCTCCCCCGACCAGGACCTGCGCCCCCAGCTCGAGGAGGCGTTCGCGGACCTGCGCCGCGCCGCCGTCGGCCGGTACGCCGCGCCCGACGGCGCCGCCCAGGAGCGCAGCGGGGACGGCACGCCCACGGCGCGCCGCGTCGTCGTGACCGTGGTGGACGCCGACGCGGACGCGCAGGGCGTCGCGGACGACGTCGCGCGCGCCGTCCGCGACGCGCTCGCGTGACCAGCTGAGATCGGCAGCTTCTGCCGAGTTCGGTCATCGCGACTGCCGACCTCGGTCGGATGTGCCGATGTCGCGTATCGAGTGACCGATCGGCGCGGCGTCGGGGAATGCGCCGGTAGCATCGGCGGTTGCAGAACGCAGTACGCACGAACGTGCTCCGGGGTCGGTGCAATTCCGAGCCGGCGGTGACAGTCCGCGACCCGCGCCCACGCGCGGTTGACCTGGTGGAACTCCAGGACCGACGGTGACAGTCCGGATGGGAGGAAGCACGTGCGGCGCCGCCGTCCTCGGCCGGGCTCTCGCGAGCCCGCGCGACGGGGCTCGGCCTCGCCGTGGTGAGCGACGCCGTCGGGCCCTCGTGGCCCGGCCCCGCCGCCCGCCCTCACCCCGGAGCACGCGTGCCCGGGAGGACGAGGACATCCGATGGACCTGATCCACGCGCTGTTCGACGCGCAGCTGACGATCGGCGACCAGCACCTGCTGTGGCGCGAGATCGTGGGCAACGGGTTCGGCCTGGCGTCGGCGCTGGGCGGCATGCGGCGCAAGGTGTGGGCGTGGCCGGTGGGCATCGTCGGCAACCTGCTGCTGCTCACGGTGTTCCTCGGCGCGGTCTTCGCGACGCCCAACCCCGTCAACCTGCTCGGCCAGGCCGGGCGGCAGGTCATGTTCGTCGTCGTGTCGGTGTACGGGTGGGTGCAGTGGCGCCGGACCCAGGCCCGGCTCGGCGAGACCGACGCCGACAGCCACGGCGTCGCCGTCGTGCCGCGCTGGGCGTCGTGGCGCCAGCGCGCGTTCCTCCTCGTCGCGCTCGTCGGCGGGACGGCGCTGCTCACGCCCCTGTTCCGGGCGCTCGAGTCGTACGAGCCCGTCTGGGCCGACGCGTGGATCTTCATGGGCTCGCTGCTCGCGACGTACGGCATGGCCAAGGGTTGGGTCGAGTTCTGGCTGATCTGGGTCGCGGTGGACGTCGTGGGCGTGCCGCTGCTGATCTCGGCCGGGTTCTACGCGTCCGCGTTCATGTACGTGTTCTACGGCGCGTTCACGCTCGTCGGGTTCTTCGTGTGGTGGCGCGTCAACCGGCGCGCGACGGCCGAGGCCGAGGCGGCAGGCGCGCCCGCCTGACCCGGGTGCCTGCGGCCGGGTCAGCCGCGGGTCAGTCCTCGAACAGCATCCGGTCCGACGGCGCGGCGCGGCTCGCGCGCAGCGCCGGGTCCGTGCACAGCGCCTCGACGAGCGCGTCGCTCCCGCCCACGTAGGTCGCGGCGGCGTCGATCTCGGTCCCGACGAACCACGACCGGTCCTCGGGCCACCACAGGTTGGGCGGCTGCTCGTGGTCGCGGAACGCGCCGACGTCGGCGAGGGTCCCCGTCCACAGGTGGTACTCGCGGTGCGGGAGCAGGAGCATCGGCGCGGCCGGGCGCTCGACGAGCGTCGGCGCGAGCTGCTCCCACGCCTCGGCGACCGCGCGCTCGATCTCCGCGGCGGTCGGCCGCGGCTCGTCCTCGGGCCACCCGACGAGCGGCGCGACGCCCGAGCCGGTCCGCGGGTCCGCGCCGTGGTCGTAGAGGAACGCGTGGCCCGTCCACAGGGCGAGGTGCACGGGCTGGTCGCCGGTGAAGGGCGCGAGCGCCGCAGCCAGGGCGTCGGTCTGCGTCGCGAGCGTGACGTCGTCGTCCCAGCCCGGGTGCGGGACGCACGCGTACGCCGCGTAGCCGCGCGGGACCGTGCCGTCGACGCGCGGGCCGAACTCCCCGAGGCGCGGCGCGATCCACGCGCCCGCGGAGGCGTCGTCGTCCCAGGTCACCCGGTCGGCCGGCGTCGTCACGCACGCACCCTACGACGACGGGAGCGCGCCGCTGAGCCCGATCTCGTTGCCGTCGGGGTCGCGGAACACGGTCTTCACGACCCCGCCGTCGTAGGTCTCGCGGCGGTCCGGCTCGATGCCCCGGCCCGAGGCCGCAGCGAGGAACGCGTCGACGTCGTCGCGGAACACCGTGACGACGCCGTGGCCGGCGTGCTCGGGCACCTGCTCGACGACGAGCCACCGGCGCTCGGCGAGCTCCCACACGGACTCGGTGGGCGTCGCGACGAACGTCGGGGCCGACCCGAGCAGGCGCACGTACCAGTCGCGCGCCGGGTCGTGGTCGCGCACGTGCATCGTCACGAACAGGTCGAGTGCCATCTCTCGACGGTAGGACGGAGGTCGCGAGATCGCACGGCGCCGTGGATCCGGTGCGATACGCCGTCTCAGATTGACTGATACCGGGTATCGCTGCACTATGGGAGAGGCCGCCGCCGACGCCGGGCCCCGCACCCGGGAACCCGCGCCGGAGCCGGTCGCGCACGACCGACCCCAGCCGCCCTCCCAGGGGAGCACCGATGCCTACCACCCCGATCATGCCCGGAGTCACCGAGCCCACCTACGACCTCGCGACCCCGCTCGACCTCGACTACGCCGGCGCGTTCGCCGACGCGACCGAGGAGGACCGCGCCCACCAGCAGCGCGTCCGGCAGTTCGTCCAGGACGAGGTGCTCCCGGTCATCGACGACTACTGGGAGCGCGCCGAGGTCCCGTTCGACCTCGTCAAGCGCATGGGTGAGCTCGACCTGCTGCGCGACGGCGTCGACGTCGAGGGCCGCCCGCGCGTGAGCCTGCTCGGCGCGGGCCTCGCCGCGATGGAGATGTCGCGCGGCGACGGCTCCGTCGCGACGATCTGCGGCGTCCAGGGCGGTCTCGCGCTGCGCAGCATCCAGATGCTCGGCTCTGGCGAGCAGCGGGCGAGGTACGCCGAGCCCATGGCGCGCGGGGAGATCCTCGGCGCGTTCGCGCTCACCGAGCCCACCCACGGCTCGGACTCCGTCTCGCTCGAGACGACGGCGCGCAAGGAGACGCGCGACGGCGTCGAGGGCTACGTGCTGAACGGCGAGAAGAAGTGGATCGGCAACGGGTCGTCGGGGCACATCACGGTCGTGTGGGCGCGGCTGGTCGGCGACGCCGAGCACGGAGCCGACGGCCAGGTCCACGGGTTCGTCGTGCCGCAGGACACCCCCGGCTACACGGGCACGACCATCACCGGCAAGGTGTCGCTCCGCGCGATCTGGCAGGCGCACGTCGTGCTCGACGACGTGTTCGTCCCCGCCGAGAACGCCCTGCCCGGCGCGCGGTCGTTCAAGGACACCTCGCGCGTGCTCTTCGCGACGCGCCTCGGGGTGGCGTGGGCCGCCGTCGGGCACGCGGTGGCCTGCTACGAGGCCGCGGTCGCGTACGCGACGCAGCGCGTCCAGTTCGGGCGCCCGCTCGCCGCGAACCAGATGGTGCAGGAGCGCCTCACCAAGATGCTCTCGACGATCACGCAGCTCCAGCTCCTCGTCGCGCAGATGACGCGCCTCGACGAGGCGGGGACGCTCACCGGCCCGCAGGCGTCGCTCGCCAAGTACACGTGCACCCGCGGGGCCCGCGAGGTCGCGGCGAGCGCGCGCGACCTCCTCGGCGGCAACGGGATCCTGCTCCAGAACCGCGTCGCGCGGCACTTCGCCGACATCGAGGCCCTGCACACGTACGAGGGCACCGAGTCGGTCCAGGCGCTCATCGTCGGACGCGACATCACGGGCGTCTCCGCGTTCGTCTGACGGTCCCGAGGGCGCACGCCCTCCCCCCGCTCCCCGGCGCCGCTCGCCCCTCCTCGCGGCGCCGGGGCTCCTTCCTGTTCGCCCCGTCTCCTCCCCGGATCGGAGTCCCATGAGCACCGCCGCCAGCCCCCTGCCCGACGCCGCCGCCGTCACCCCCGAGGACGAGGTCACCCCGGTCCTCCTGCACGGCGCACGCACCCCGTTCGCGCGCTTCCGCGGCGCGCTCGCCTCGCTCTCGGCCGCCGAGCTCGGCGCGCACGCGATCCGCGGCGCGCTCGCGGCCGCGGGCGTCGCGCCGGAGCAGGTCGACACGGTGATCGTCGGGCAGGTCGTGCAGGCGGGCGCCAAGCAGGGCCCCGCGCGCCAGGCCGCGATCCTCGCGGGCCTCGGCTGGGACGTGCCCACCGTGACGATCAACAAGCTGTGCCTCTCGGGCCTCACCGCGATCATCGACGCGGCCCGGCTGGTCCGCACGCGCGAGGCGAGCGTCGTCGTCGCGGGCGGCCAGGAGTCCATGACGAACGCCCCGCACCTGGTCGTCGGGTCGCGCGCCGGGTTCGCGTTCGGGGACGTGACGATGGCCGACTCCCTCACGCACGACGGCCTCAACGACCCGTTCAGCGGAGAGGTCATGGGCGAGCTCACCGACCGCGGCTGCGCGACGCGCGGCATCGGCCGCCCCGAGCAGGACGCGTTCGCGCTGCGCTCGCACCAGCGGGCCGCCGCGGCGCGCGACGCCGGGCGCCTCGCCGAGGAGATCGCCCCGGTCGAGGTGCCGCAGCGGCGGGGCGAGCCGGTCGTCGTCGAGCACGACGAGGGCGTGCGCGCCGACACGACGCTCGAGGCCCTGGAGCGGCTGCGCCCGGCCTTCGTGCAGGACGGGACCATCACCGCCGGGTCGAGCTCGCCGCTGTCCGACGGCGCGGCGGCGGTCGTCGTCGCGAGCCGCGCCTTCGCGAAGCGCAACGGCCTGCCGTGGCTCGCCGAGATCGGTGCGGCGGGGCAGGTCGCGGGACCCGACAACTCGCTGCACTCCCAGCCGGCGCGGGCCATCGAGGCCGCCGTCCAGCGCGAGGGGATCGCCGCGGCGGACCTCGACCTCGTGGAGATCAACGAGGCGTTCGCCGCCGTCGCGCTGCAGTCGGTCGCGGACCTCGGCATCGACGCGGACGTCGTGAACACCGACGGCGGCGCCATCGCGCTCGGCCACCCCGTCGGCGCGTCCGGCGCCCGCCTCGCGCTGCACCTCGCGCTCGCGCTGAAGCGCCGTGGCGGTGGCGTCGGCGCAGCGGCGCTGTGCGGTGGCGGCGGTCAGGGCGACGCGCTGATCTTGCGGGCCTGACGCCCTCGTCGGGCGCGCAAGACCCCGCCGCACGCGCTTGCCCGAGCGAACCACCCGACCCTGGTGCACGATGCTGCACCAGGGTCGGCGCGTTCCGGTCGCCGCGGTGTGACGCAGATCGCGCCGAGGTCGGCCGGAACCGCGTCATGGATCGCGTCGGGCGCGGTCTCTCTCCCTGGAACCACCCCGACGAGAGGACCGCCATGACCACCGTGACCGAGGCAGCCCGCCGCACCGCGAGCCGCGCGCGGCACTCGCACCTGTCCGCCGCCGCCGTCGTGCTCGTCGGCCTCGTCGCCGGTTTCGCCGCGGCGCCCTACCTGCTGGGCTGACCCGGACCACCGTCCGGCCCGTCCGGCGGGCGCTCGCCGCGGAACGAGTCGACGAACCCCCAGACCGCGCTCCCGACCCCGCTGAGGCAGAGGATCGAGACCAGGGTCAGCATCAGGGCCTCGGCGACGTCGCCCGCGAGCCAGGCCTGGACCGCGCCCGCCACGACGAAGGGGCCGACCAGAGCGCACAGCACCAGCACCGCGACGGCCCACCAGCGGCGTCGTCGCTGGTCGCGCGGCGGCTTCGAGAGCCCGTAGTGATACAGCGCCACGCCCGGAGCCTACGGCTCGACGGCAGGGTCGCGGGCGTCCGCCAGCCGCTCCTCGAGGCGGTCGAGCAGCGGGACCTGGCCCGCGACGACGAGGCCGCGAGCCCGTGCGAGCGGGAACCAGCCGGCCCGGTCGAGCTCGGGGAACTCCTGCATCCGCCCCGAGCGCGGCGGCCACTCCAGCGCGAACGTGTTGCTGGAGATCGCCGCGACGTCGAGGTCCGCCTCGCGTGCCCACGCCGCGACGAGCTTCCCCGCACGCTGACGCACGGTGCCGAGGTCGAGGTCGGGCGCCTCCGCCGCCGGGGCCGGGACGCCGAGCTCCTCCGCGAACTCGCGCAGCGCCGCGGCGTGACCGTCCTCGCCCGGCTCCACCTCGCCCTTGGGGATCGTCCAGCCGCCCGCGTCCTTGCGCGCCCACAGCGGTCCGCCCATATGCCCGAGGAGCACCTCGACGACGTCGTCACGGAACCGGTAGAGCACGAGCCCTGCTGACTGCTTCACCCCTCCTTCCTACACAGCCGACGGCGGGACGGCCCGTCGGGGGCCGTGCCCCGGGTTTCATCGTGGGCGGGTCGTGGTCCTGGGTGGGCGGGCCGGGCTCCTTTCCCGCCGTGGTCGTGGGTGAAGGCGGGGGCCGGGTTCCTCGCCCGCCGTGGGCCTGTGGGTGGCCGCGCGTAGCGTCGGTCGCCTCAGGACCAGACCGCAGGAGGGGACGACCATGACCACGCCGAGCGTCACGCACCTCAACCCGGCCGGGCTGCACCGCAACCCGGCCTTCTCCCAGGGCACGATCGTCGAGACCGGCCGCACGCTCTACGTCGGCGGCCAGAACGGGACCGACGCCGAGGGCGCGATCGTCGAGGGCGGCATCGCGGCCCAGACCGCGCAGGCGCTGCGCAACGTCCTCGCCGTGCTGGCGGAAGCGGGCGCGGGGTCGCAGGACGTCGCGCGGCTCGCCGTCTACCTCGACCCCGAGGCCGACCTCATGGCGGGCTTCGCCGCCGTCGGCGAGGTCTGGGGTCCGCACCCCGCGGCGGTGACGGTCCTCCGGGTGGGGATCGGCCGGCCCGGTGCTCTCGTCGAGATCGAGGCGGTCGCGGCCCTGCCCGCCTGAGGCGCTCGGGCTGACACCCCTCTCCACGGGCGTACGGCCGTAGCCCCGGCTACCGTCCGGGGGTGCCCGCCGACCCTGCCCTGCGCCGCTCGCTCGGGCGTGCCAGGAGGCGCGCGCTGGGGAGAGCCGCGGTGTACGGGATCGCGGCCTCCGTCCCGGTGCTCGTGCTCGCGTGGCTCGTGCGCGCGGAGTCGGGGCTCGTCGTCGAGGCCGACCGCGCCGCCGTCGCCGCGGCGACCGGGTTCACCGGCGAGCGGCCCGCGTTCGAGCGCACCCTGCTCGTGGGGCAGGAGGTGCTCGCCGCGCGGTGGATGAACCTCGCCGCGATGGGCGTGTGCCTCTGGGCGTGGCGACGCCACGGCCTCGGGACACGGGCCGCCTGGGCAGCCGGGACGATCTGGGGCGCGTGGGCGCTCGGGCTCGGCGCGAAGGAGCTCGTCGATCGCGCGCGTCCCGTCGTCGAGGACGCGGTGGCCGTCGTGCCCGGGTCCAGCTTCCCCTCCGGGCACGCGATGAACGCAGCCGCCGTCGGGGTGAGCCTCACGGTGCTCGTCTGGCCGCTGCTCGGCCGTCGTGGCCGCGTGGCCGTCGTCGGCGGGGCGACCGCGCTGGCGCTCGTCACCGCGGCCGACCGCGTGCTGCTCGGCGCGCACTACCCGTCCGACGTCGTCGGCGGCATCCTCTTCGGCGGCGCCGTCGCGGGGGCGTCCGCCGTCGGCTACCACGGGTGGACGTCCGCCCGGTCTGCCCGCTCTTCCGGCTCCGCTCCCAGGAACGAGGTCTGATGCATCCCTTCGTGCACCGCTACGAGCTCGACACGTCCAGGCCCACCGCGAAGGAGGTGCTGCGCGACGTCGGGCTCCGGGCCTTCCTCCCCGGCGCGGTCCTGTGGGTCCTCATCGTCGCGACCGGTTTCCTCGTGACCGGTCCGCTGGGCGACCTGCCCGGCGAGGTCGGGGTGAACCGGTGGCTCGAGCAGCGACGCACGCCCTTCTGGGACACCGTGACCGACCTGTTCTCGCTGATCGGCACCACCGAGTTCATCATCGGCGGGACGGTGCTCACCATCGCGCTCGTCTGGTGGCGCACGCGGCAGTGGTGGTTCGCCGTCGTGCCCGCGCTCGCCGTCGCGCTCCAGGCCCTGATCTTCCTCACGTCGTCGATCGTCGTCGGGCGCGAGCGCCCCGACGTCTCGCGGCTCGACGAGGCGCCGCCCACGTCGAGCTTCCCCTCCGGCCACACCGGCGCGTCCGCGGCGTTCTACCTGACCCTCGCCCTGCTCGCGCAGCGCATCGCCCACCCCGTCCTGCGCGTCGTCGTCACGATCCTGTGCTGTCTCGTGCCGCTCGCGGTGGGCCTGTCCCGCCTCTACCGCGGCGCCCACGGCCCGGCCGACGTGGTCGTCGGGCTGGTCAACGGCATCGTCTGCTGCATCCTCGCCTGGAACTACCTGCGCCGCGACGTCCGCACCCAGCGCTGAGGGCGACGCCCACCGCGCGAGATAGAGGCCCGGTCGGCCGAGGTAGAGGCCCGGTCGCCCGAGGTAGAGGCCTGGTCCCGCGAAGTCGAGGCCCGGTCCCGCGAGGTAGCGGCCTGGTCGGTGCGTACTGTCCCCGTACGACGACGACGGCGGGCCCCGTCCTGAGACCGGGCCCGCCGTCGTCGTGCGGTGGTCGTCCCGGGCGATGCGCGCGCCCGGACGACCCGTCAGATCACGCGCAGAGACCCACCGGGTCCCACGAGCCCCACGTCACGGACCCGGGCAGCTCGCCCTGGGTCCACCACTGGGCCGTGTAGTTGACCCCGGCGCGGGACACGGTCTGACCGCCGGTGTAGACGGCCTCGCGCGACCATGCCGGGGCACAGTCCGCGACCTCGACCTCGGGCGCCGTGCCGCAGGGACCGATCTTCTTCCAGGCGTTGGACGCGCCCGGCTCCTGGTTACGGGTCCACCACTGGGCCTTGTACTCCGAGCCCTCGTGCGAGACGACCTCGCCACCGGTGTAGACGCCCGTGCCGTACCAGGGCACCGCGCACTCGTCGGCCACGCCGGGACCGGGGGTCGCCGCACGGAACGTCGAGCCCAGCGCGTCACCCAGCTCGTTGCGGTAGTCGCCCGAGAGGTCCCACCACATCGCGCCGCCGTAGCCCTGCGTCGCGACGAACTCGGCCTTCGCCGTCACGGACGCCGGGTCGTCGTAGCTCCACCACTGGTCGCCGTCGTAGAGCCAGCTCGCGCCGATCTCCGGGTCGAAGTACTGCTCGCCGTCGAACGACCGCAGCTCGGCGTACGTCTTGGTGCCGACGTAGCCCGCGGCGGGCTGCCAGCCCTGCGAGCCGTCCTCGACGCCGTACCAGCCGTGGCCGTACGCCGCCAGGCCCGCGTTGACCTGCGACGGGTCGGCGCCCGCGTTGACGTACATGCCGAGCGCGCCGTCGAGCCCGAGGCCCCAGTTCTGCGTGCCATCAGGGTGCAGGTTGCCCTGGTGGCCCGTCTGGTTCGGCACCCAGCCGCCGTGGAAGTCGTAGCCCTGGACGTTGAGGAAGTCCACGACGGCGAACAGGCGCGGGTCGAGCCAGCCGCCCTGGCCCGCGTTCCAGCCACCCGCCGGCGCGAACGCCGTGAGGAGGTAGTCCTCGCCGTTCGTCGCGCCGCGCGCGTCGAGCTCGTTGCGGAACTCCTCCATGAGGAGCAGGAAGTTCTCCTTGTCCTCAGGGCGAGCGTTCGCCGTCTCGCCGCCCGTGACCGGCCACTCCCAGTCGATGTCGATGCCGTCGAAGATGCCGGCCGCGGCACCCGGGCCACCCTTGCCGTCGACGACCGGCAGGTTGCCGTCGATGTACAGGTCGAGGCACGAGTCGACGAGCGCGGTGCGGCCCTCGGCCGTGGACGCCGCCTCGGAGAAGTTGTCGGACCAGGTCCAGCCGCCGAGCGAGATGAGGACCTTGGTGTCGGGGCTGACGGCCTTCAGCTTCTTGAGCTGGTTGAAGTTGCCGGCGAGCTTCTGGCCGGGCTTGTCGGCCTTGCCGTCGACGGAGTCCTTGGCCGCGACCTCCGCGACGAAGTCGTTGAGGGGGTCGCCCTCGCCGGGGACGTCGGCGATGTCGCACACGAGGTCGGTCGTGACGTTGCCGAAGGCGTAGTTGATGTGCGTGAGGTCCTCGATCGCGCCGGTGCGGACGAGGTCGGCCACGTGGAAGTCGCGGGTCACGCGCGAGTCGGCCATGACGTAGCCGACGCTGCGGAATCCGTTGATGTCCGACGGCCCGGCGACGGAGGCCGCCGGCTTGGCCGTGGGCTGCGGCGCCGCCACAGCGGGCGACGCGAAGGTGGCCGCGGTCAGGGCGAGCGCCCCGGCGACGGCGGTGGCGGCGACCACGCGCGAGCGGGTGGTCGGTGCGGGCGAGGTCTTGGCGAGCGAGCGGCCCGAGGAGGCCGCGCTGGGTGTCGATCGATCGTTCATGAAGGCCTCGTTGCTCTTCGGCCCGGGCTGGGGATCCCGGGATTTGTTCGGTCTCCTGCAACTTACCTGGACAGGAGGTGTTTACGCCAGGGTCCGAACGAAAATCGCCCGCTCGTGGGTTTGTGTCGGACGGTCGACCCGCAGCCCGTGGACGCCCGTCCAGGAGCCGGCGTGGGCCGGCTCCTCGCGGGGGCCGGTCGCACGCTCCCCCGTCGCCGTCCGCCGAGACGTCCTAGCCTGGAAGCGGCCCGTACTTCTCATGCGACGCGCGCGACGAGGGAGTGACTGCGGTGAGGCAGGAGCGGAGCGACATCCAGACCGGTGAGACGAGAACCGGGACAGGCGGGATCCAGACAGGCACGACGGCGAAGGTCGCCGTGGTCGGGGCCGGCTCGGTCGGCGCGACCTTGGCCTACGCCGTCCTGATCCGCGGGGCGGCGCGCGAGGTGGTCCTGTTCGACGTCGACACGGCCAAGGTCCGCGCCCAGGCCCTCGACCTCGCGCACGGCATCCAGTTCATGCCCATGGCACGCGTCGAGGGCTCCGACGACGTCGCGGTCTGCGCGGACGCGGACGTCGTCGTCGTCACCGCGGGCGCCAAGCAGCAACCCGGGCAGACGCGCATCGACCTCGCCGCCCGGACCGTCGGCCTGGCGCGCACGCTCATGCCCCAGCTCGTCGAGGTCGCGCCCCACGCCGTCTACCTCATGGTCACCAACCCCGTCGACGTCGTCACCTACGCCGCCCTGAAGTACTCCGGACTGCCGCGCGCGCAGGTCCTCGGCTCCGGCGCGGTTCTGGACTCGTCACGGTTCCGGTACCTCATCGCGGACCACGTCGGCGTGGCCGTGCAGAACGTGCACGCCTACGTCGCCGGCGAGCACGGCGACACCGCCGTGCCGCTGTGGTCGTCCGCGACGATCGGCGGCGTGCCGCTCCTGGAGCTCGACCCGTTCGACGGCCGGGACCCGCTGACCGAGGAGGTGCGCCGGGCCATCGCGCACGACGTCGTCCACTCCGCCTACGACATCATCGCCGGCAAGGGCGCCACCGCCTACGCGATCGGCCTCGCCGCCTCCCGCGTCGTCGAGGCGATCACCAACGACGAGCACCGCGTCATGCCGGTCTCCTCGCTCCTGAACGGTTACCGAGGCATCGACGACGTGTGCCTCTCCGTCCCGACCATGGTCAGCCACGACGGCGCCGGGACCCTGCTGCGGACACCCTTGTCCGACGGCGAGCTCACCGCGCTGCACCGGTCCGCCGACGCACTGCGAGCCGCGGCAGCCGAGGTCGGGCTCTGAGGGGAACGTGCGGCTAGCGGTGCCGCCCCAGGAAGCGCCGACGGCGACGTCGACCCTCGGCAGGCGCGTCCGCACACGACCACGCCTCCGCCTCCGCGGCGCGTGCGGCCCGGCGGCGGGCCCATGCGGCGACCGTCTCGTCCACGTCCCGCGGCATGGTGACCAGGGGCGGGCCCGCGGGCGGCTGGTAGCGGCCGCGCAGCACGCGCCGGTTGAACTCCTCGACCTCGTGCCGCACGTCTTCCTCGACCCAGATCTCGTCGAGGCGCTCGTCGAGCGCGGCGTCTTCTCTGCGCAGTTCGATGGAGGGTGGGAGAACCACGAGCCGCTCGCGCTGGACGAGGTTCTTCAGCCACCAGTCGGGGTCGTAGCGGTCGGGCATGGGGAGCGGCTTGCCGCTGCCGGGCAGGTCGTCGAACTCGCCGCGTTCGATCGCTCTGCGGATGTGCATGTCGGCCAGCAGGGCGATGGCCACCTCGTCATCGATGGCGACCGCGCACGGGTTGAAGAACGCCGGGGGCGGGTGCGGGTCGGCCATCGCTGCTCCGTTCCGTCGTTGACAATACGGCTGTATTGTGTCACGCGAATCGTCAACGAGGGGGGCCTGAATGCCGAAGCTGGTGGACTACCAGGAGCGTCGCGCGGCGATCGCGCGTGCGCTGTGGCGCGTCGTCGACCAGCAAGGCTGGACCAAGGCCACGATGCGCGAGGTCGCGAGCGAGGCCGGGGTCTCGCTCGGGCACGTGCAGCACTACTTCGCGTCACGCACCGCGTTGTTGACCTTCGCGATGGAGTTCGCCGCCGAGCAGACCGCCGACCGCGTCGCGCGAGGACTGGCCGCGCTCGACCAGCCCCCGCACCCGCGGGACGTGCTCCGGCTGGTCCTCGTCGAGATGCTCCCCCTGCACCCCGATGCGCGGGCGTCGAGCCGCATGAGCGCCGCCTACGTCCTGGAGGCGCTGCACGACCCGACGCTGCGCAAGCAGGCGAGCCTCGGGCTGCGTGACGGCCGCGCCCTGTTGGAACGGCTCGTCCGCGAGGCGATCAGGCAGGGCCAGATCGCACCGGACCGCGACCCGGACATCGAGACGGATCTCCTTCTGGCGCTGACCGGGTTCACTCCGCTGCTCGAGCTCGATGTGATCGAATCCCAAGCTGCGCTCACAGCGATCGACCAGCACCTGAATCGCCTCTTCGCTGGCGCAGGACCGCGTTCCCTGCGGTAGTGCCAGGAGGTCGGCCCAGATCGCGATGTCAGGTGTCGAGCCAGCCTAGGTCAACGAGACCTCGTCGCGTTTCGCCCGAGTCCGACGGAGCGCCCAAGGCCGCGGAGTAACGCAAGCGGACCCTTCGTGCGAGAGTAACGGTGGGCTTGGCGCGTTCCACGCCGTCGGATGGCCGCGTCAGAAACGACCTCTGACTCGCGACGGCTCGCGGGCGCAACTCGGATGGGATTGTGCGCGACACCACCCGCGCTTCCGTTCTCCGCTACGAGCGCCGCGCATGGCTGCATCGTGGGTCGCTTCTGCGGCGCTTCGTACCTGGCAGGACAGGTCCGCGATGTCTGGCCGACAGACTGACATCTCAGATGCTGTTGCGGCCGCAGGCCAGATGGCCAGATGCGCGACGCCCTTTGGTAGCACTGAGGGACACCGATTTGGGCGGGCCGTGGACTGCGAGAGTTCGTGCGTGACGCGGGCGTCCGGGTCGTCGGCGCGGCCGGCGACTCTTGGCGAGGTCAGCGGTACTGGCGGTAACGCATGGTCAATACCTGGCGAGGCGGTCTCGGGATGCCACCGAGGCCGCCCTTACTATATGGGCGCCTCGACGGGTAGGTGTGCGGAGCGCGGGGCTCGCCCGGAGTGCAGCCCGCGCGCGAGCGACACGATTGAGCCAGCATTGACAGCCCTCGACCCATCGGGGCCGAGGACGCATAGCGCGTGCCCCGTCCAGAACGTGTTTGTCGAACAGCTAGGCGTTCTCTGCCGCGCCGTCGTCTACGGCACTCTCGTCGCCTTCAACTTCACCTTCAGGCTCAGAACTCTTCAGGTTCCTGAGCCGAATCCTGTTGTGCAATTCGACTCCAAGCGAAGTCACGCTCCAATACTCACCCTTGTCCGAAACCCCGTGCCGCCGCCTCGACGGCTCGACTAGACCCAGCGCCATGAGATCTGCCAGCACCTCCTGCGTCTGGTTCTTTGCAACGATCCACCAAGCTCGATTCATCTTGTCTTCGCGCAACTCCATCGCCAAGAGTCCGGCCGCCTCCATCAGTTCGACTTCAGTCAAGAGAGACGACGAGAGATAATGAAACAGATCGAGCAGGTTAGTTTCTGCATCGCTCCAGTCGGAATCAGCCTTAGAGTACTTGTAGCTCAACTCCCTCTTATAGCCAGAGATCTCGTCGATCAAGCTATTGAGCTCGGATCTTTGGTCTGCTTCGCGGCTTGCCTCAAGCTTAGAAATCTCGTTACGCAGCCGCGCATTCTCTGCGCTGAGCCTGGTGAGCTCATCAGCAGTCTCAGGGCTCATCGACGCCGCGCCTCTTGACCAGCCTTCCCTTGGATTCGCCGTGAACGCCTTGGATAGGGATATCGAGACGCGCCCGTACAAATCGTCAGCACTCTTCCAGAAGCTAACGGGCTTGGATCTCACCAGGTCCTTAAATTCTCCCAATAGCTTCACCTCAGGGTTCTTTCGGTCGATCTTTGCCGGTGGCCACTCGGCCGAATCGTCGATCACAAACCCCAAGACAGGCACTCCGCATGAGACCGCATACTCATACTCCTTACGAGTAAAGCTCACGCCCTCGACAATCGATCCGTATCGGTGCGCCACAATTACGCAGTAGTAGTCCGATTCTTCGATATGCCGCTCAATAATCTTCCATTGCTCCTCGTCGGCGGCACTAAACATCTCCATTCCGACAGGAATGTGGCCCATTTCGAGAATCGCCTTGATGACTACATCCCGCTCCTCCTTTAGATCCTCGAACGTAGAGCTCACGAAGATCTGATACTTCTTCTCACTCATTCGCCTGCCCCGCATCTCTACGACCCACAACCTGACCTTCCTGCCAAGACCGTCCGTAAATCCGACCGTGGAACTCTGAGATATCCAGGCTAGATCGAGCGTCATCGCGCCGCTCCGCGATGCCATGCGCGAGTGGGAGGACCGCCCCACCCTCGCTCGCGGCCGTCGCAACGTCACGATCCTGCCGCAGATCGTAGACATGTTGCTCGGTACCGGGCTGCGGATCGGCAAACTCCTTGCGATGCGGGATGCCGACGTCGACCTCGATACCGAGGTCCCAACGCTCATCGTCACCGGGAACCGTCGTCCGGGCGGAGGGCTGGCTCGTGCGGCAGCCCATGCCGAAGTCCGACTCGTCACGGCGCACGATCACGCTCCCCGCGTTCGTCGTCACCGCGATCCGCGAGGCGCTGGACCTCGGGCTGGACGGCGGTCCGGACGCCCTGGTGTTCCCGTCCACGCGGGCCACTCCGCGCTCCCCCAGCCGAGTGCGCGACCAGCTCCGCGAGGCGCAGGCCTCCATCGGCACCACGGTCACCCCGCACGACTTCCGCCGGACCGTGGCGACGCAGGTCGCGAACTCCACGACGATCGGCAACGCGACCGCGCTGCTCGGCCATGCCAACGAGGGCACGACCGTCCGCCACTACGTAAAGCGCACGCACGTCGCACCGGACCTGCGGGTCGTCATCGACCAGCTCGTCCAGCAGGCCGCAGCCGACGACCCGCAGGGCAAAACGGAGTAAAAGCGGAGGGCCGGGCACGGCGAAGGGCCCCACAACCGCAGGATTCTGCGGGTGGGGCCCTTCGGGTGGCGGTAGCGGTGGGATTTGAACCCACGGTGGACTTTCACCCACACACGCTTTCGAGGCGTGCTCCTTAGGCCGCTCGGACACGCTACCTTCGCCGGGAAACCCGGCCCAGGAAGGATACCTGGTCAGACCCCCGGACACCGAATCGGCCGGTCAGGCCGCCCGATCCGACGCCCGGGAGCCCACCATCACGACCCGCTGAGCGCGTCCGCGAACAGCGGCGTGACGTTGTCGATCGCGTAGATCACGGCCGTGGGCGTGCCGAGCGAGAAGGCGTTGGAGAGGTCCTTGTCGTCGAACACGACGTAGCGCCCGTCGGCGACGGACGGCACGGTCTGGAAGATCGGGAGCGCCTCGACGTCGGCGGCGGTGAAGCCGATGGGCTGGATGACGGTGAGGTCGGCGTCGAGCAGGTCGACGTTCTCGGTGCCGAGGTTGGCGGAGAACTCCTCGCCGGCGGCCGCGTCGATCTCGGGCTTGGTGCTGAACCCGAGGCCCTGCATGAACTCGCCGCGGCTGGACGTCGAGACGTAGGCGCCGAAGCCCTCGGCCCAGTACGACCCGATGACGGCGGTCTTGCCCGCGAACTCGGGGTGCTCGTCGCGCGCGGCGGCGAACGCGTCGTCGACCTCGGCGAGCAGCTCGTCGCCGGCCTCGCTGCGCCCGAGCGCGGCGGCGATCATGCCGACCTGGTCCTCCATGGGCGTGAGGTACGCCTCGCCGCCCTCGGGGATCGCGACGGTCGGGGCGATCTCGGAGAGCCGCTGGTACCGCTCGGGGTCGCCCGACGACTTCACGTCGAGGATGACGTCGGGGTCGAGCACGGCGATCTGCTCGTACGAGGGTTCGAGCGTCCCGATGATCTCGGGCGACTCGTCGTACGCGCCGTCGAGCCACGGGCCGACGCCGTCGCCGCCGAACGCGAGCCAGTCGCTCGCCCCGACGGGCTGGACGCCGAGCGCGAGCGCCGTCTCGGCGTCGCCCCAGCCGAGGGCGACGACGCGCTCCGGCTCCTCGGGGATCTCGACGTCCCCGAACGCGGTGGGGATCGTCACGGGGAAGGCGTCCGCGGCGCCGTCGGCGCTCGGGCTGCCCGACGGCGCGGCGTCGCCCGAGTCGTCCCCGGACGAGCACGCGGCGAGCGCGAGGACGGCGAGCACAGACGTCGCCGCGAGCGCGCGGCGCAGGGTGGTGCGGTGCATGGGACTCCTCAGTCCTCGAAGATCTGGCCGACGGGCTCGCGCTTCTCCGCCTGGAAGCGGTCCTCCGCGCGGCCGTAGGCCCAGTAGCCGGAGAGCGACAGGTCGGCGCGCGGGACGCCGCGCTCGGCGAACACGCGGCGCAGCGCCTTCATGGCCTCGCGCTCGCCGTGCGCGAAGACGTGCACGCGGCCCTCGCGCCACGCGAGGTCGGCGACGGCGTCGGGCAGGAGCGTCGTCGTCCCGGCGGGCGCGTCGCCGCGCAGCACCCAGGTGACCTCGACGCCGTCGGGCGCCTCGAGCGGGAGCCGGTCCGCCTCGGTGCCGACCTCCAGCACGGCGTGCCCGACGGCGTCGCGCGGCATGGCCTCGAGCGCGGCGGCGATCGCGGGGAGCGCGGAGTCGTCGCCCGCGAGCAGGTGCCAGTCGGCGTCGGGGTCGGGCGCGTACCCGCCGCCGGGGCCGGAGAGGACGATGCGGTCGCCGGGCTTCGCGCGCGCGGCCCACGGCCCGGCGAGGCCCTCGTCGCCGTGCACGACGAAGTCGATCGCGAGGCGCTGCGCCGCCTCGTCGACCCACCGCACCGTGTATGTGCGGGTCACGGGCAGGTCCTCGGGCGCGAGCGTCTCGCGCAGCGCCGCGATGTCGTAGGGCGGCTCCAGCCCGAGCTCGGGCTTGGCGAAGATGATCTTGACGTACTTGTCGGTGTGCTCGTTCGTGGTGAACGCGGCGAACCCCTCGCCCCCTGCCACGACCCGCACGAGGTGCGGGGAGAGCCACGCGGTCTCGAGGACCTCGAGGACGGTCTGGGGGCGGGCGCGCCGCGGCGCGGGCGCGGTGGTGGTCGACATGACAACCTCTCGTCGGTGACTTAGGTGAGGCTAACATCACGGCTCGTGCCCTCGCCGTGACCCCGGTCACGAGGCCGCGAGCGCCGCGGCGGCCCGCGTGACCTCGACGCGATGCCCCGCGGAACGGGACTCATACACACGGCCTGTGCCCTCCACAGCGACCGCACAGGCTCCTCCGGCGGAATGGGAACGTCCTCGACCACGGCGCCCAGCGCCCCGGCACCCGGAGGCCTCGTGTCCCAGCCCGTCCTGTACCTCGTCGACCTCGTCGCGGTCACCGTCCTCGCGTTCGGCCTCTACTTCCCGCGTCACCGGCGACGCGACCTCGTGGTCGCGTACCTCGGCGTCAACGTGGGGGTGCTCGCGGTCGCGGCGACGCTCGCGACGAGCAGCGTGGGCGCCGGGCTGGGGCTCGGGCTCTTCGGGGTCCTGTCGATCATCCGGCTCCGCTCGACCGAGCTGTCCCAGACCGAGGTCGCCTACTACTTCGCTGCTCTCGCGCTGGGCCTCCTCGGCGGCCTCGGCGCGACGACCGGTTGGCTGTCCCTCGCGGGCACGGCGCTCGTCGTCGGCGTGATGGCCGTCGTCGACCACCCGCGGGTCCTGCGCCGCGCGCAGAGCCAGAGCGTCGTCGTCGACCGCGCCCTCACCGACCGCGCCGAGCTCACCCGCCACCTGGAGGAGCTCCTCGGCGCGGAAGTCCGCGGCGTGAGCGTGCAGCGCCTCGACCTCGTCAACGACACCACCTGGGTGGACGTCCGCTACACCGAGCCGCGCACCGGCCGTCGTGCGACGCCGGCTCGTGCCCCGGCGGCCGCCGCGCCCCTCCCCGTGCCCGACGGCGCACTCCGAGCCTCGCACGAGGCGGCGCCCTTCGCGCCGGTCGCCCCGGCGATCGCGCCGACGCCTCCGACTCCGGCAGCGGCCACGACGCCCGGCCCGGCAGCCCGGCCCGAGCGGACCGAGGTGCGCGCGTGAGCCCCCGGACCGTGACGGCCGACGACCGCGTCCGCGCCGTCCTCTACCCGCTCGACGACGTCGGCCTGGACGAGCTCGTCGACGCGGCCGCGCTGCTCACCCGGGTCGACCGCAAGTACGTCCTGCCGGTCGACGACGCGGTGACGGTGCTCGACGCGCTCGCCCGGACCACCCCTGCCCGCGTCCTCGAGATCGACGGCGCGCGCAGCGCGGCGTACGAGTCGGTGTACTTCGACACCCCCGACCTCGCGTCGTTCCGCCTCACCGCGACGCGGCGCCGCCGGCGGTTCAAGGTCCGCACCCGCACCTACCTGGACTCGGGCGCGAGCTTCCTCGAGGTCAAGACCCGCGCCGCGCGCGGCACGACGCTCAAGCAGCGCGTCGCGCACGACGGGTGCCCGACGGCGCTCGGCGCCGACCGCACGTTCGTGGGCCGCACGCTCGCGGCCGAGGGCATCGAGGGCGTGCCGGAGCACGCGCTCGCGCCCGGCCTCGTGTCGCGGTACCGCCGCACGACGCTCCTGCTCCCCCGGGCCGACGGCGCCGCGCGCGCCACCGTCGACACGGGCCTCACGTGGGAGCTCGACCAGCCGGGCGCGCACGCGCCGCTCGCCTGGTTGGTCCCGCACCTGGTGGTCGTCGAGACGAAGGGCGGCTCGACGCCGTCGGACCTCGACCGCCTGCTGTGGCGGCACGGCCACCGGCCCGAGCGGATCTCCAAGTACGGCACCGGTCTGGCGCTCCTGCGCCCCGACCTTCCCGACGGCCCGTGGCGCCGCGTGATCCGCCGCCACCTCTCCCCCTCCCCCGACGCGACCGCGCCCGCGGGGACCACGACCCCTCCCGCCCGCACCCCCGGGCACGACGACAGGAGCCTCTGATGCGCATCCGCCGACCCCTGACCACCCTGGCCGTCGCCGCGGCGGCCGCCGTCCTCGCGAGCTGCTCCGTGCTGGGGAGCGGCGCGACCACCGACAGCGCCTCGACCGACACGAACGCGACGACCACCGCGAGCGTCGTCTCGGACGCCGTCGCCGGGCTGACCCCCGACGAGGCCCGCGCCGACAACGCCGAGGTGACGGTGGACGACACCGATCTCGCGTACGACGAGTCCTCCGCGGTGACCGTCACGCTGGACGGCGACACCGCCACGGCGGACGGCGACGGCGTGACCGTCGACGGCTCGACCGTCACGATCACCGCCCCCGGCACGTACGTGCTCAGCGGCACGCTGGAGGGGCAGGTCGTCGTGGACACCGCGGGGGACGGGCTCGTCCAGCTCGTCCTCGACGGCGCGGACGTCACCGCGACGACGAACGCCGCCGTGACCGTGCAGGACGCGGAGAAGGTCGCCGTGATCCTCGCCGACGGCTCCACCAGCAGCCTCACCGACGCCGAGACGTACTCCGCCCAGGACGCCGACGGCGAGCCCGACGGCGCGCTGTTCTCGACGGCCGACCTCGTGATCGGCGGCGACGGCGCGCTCAGCGTGACGTCGCACGCGAACGACGGCATCGTCTCCCAGGACGGGCTCGTCATCGCGGGCGGTGACCTCACCGTCGACGCGGGCGACGACGGGATCCGCGGCAAGGACTACCTCGTCGTCACGGGCGGGACGCTCGACGTCACCGCCGCGAAGGACGGGCTGAAGTCGACCGAGGACGGCGACGAGACCCTCGGGTTCGTCGACGTGCGTGGCGGGACGATCACCATCGCGTCGGGCGACGACGGCGTGCAGGCCGTCACCGACGTCGTCGTCTCCGGCGGGACGCTGTCCGTGACCGCCGCGGGCGGTGCGGGCGCGGCCGTCGCCGAGGACGCCTCCGCGAAGGGCCTCAAGGGCGACGTCGGCGTCGTGGTCGGCGACGACGTGACCGTCACCGTGGATGCCGCCGACGACGCGCTGCACTCCGACGGCGCCGTCTCCGTCTCGGGCGGGACCGTCGAGCTGTCGTCCGGCGACGACGGCGTCCACGCCGACGGCGACGTCACCGTCTCGGGCGGCGACCTCACCGTCACGACGTCCGTCGAGGGCATCGAGGGCGCAGCCATCACGATCGCCGGCGGCGACCTCGACGTCACGGCGAGCGACGACGGCCTCAACGCGACCGTGGGGTCGACGACCGCCGAGACAGCGACCGCGACCGACGGCGCGACCGACGGCTCGACCAGCGACGACGGCTCGACCGGCAGCGACGGCTCGACTGGAGGCGACGGCTCGACCGGCGCGGCGCCCGACGGGACCGCACCCGGCACGACCGCGGACGGCACGATGCCGGAGCCCCCGGACGGCGCCGCGGCCGGCGGCACCCCGCCGGAGATGCCCGCCGACGGCCAGATGCCCGAGCCCCCGCAGGGCGGCGAGCTCCCCGACGGCACCGAGATGCCCCAGGGCGGCCCCGGCGGCATGGGTGGCGGCATGGACACCGACGACGGCTCGACGCTGACGATCTCCGGCGGCACCCTCACCGTCGACGCGGGCGGCGACGGGATCGACTCGAACGGCTCGCTCACCGTCACGGGCGGCGAGATCGTCGTCCAGGGTCCGACGAACGACGGCAACGGCGCTCTGGACGTCAACGGCACGTTCACGATCAGCGGCGGCTCGCTCGTCGCGGCGGGCAGCGCGGGCATGGTCGTCGTGCCGTCCACGGACTCCGCGCAGGGCTGGCTCGCGGCGGACGTGTCCGCGAGCGCCGGCGACACCGTCACCGTCACGACCACCGACGGCACCGTCCTCACCGAGCGCACGGTCACCAAGGACACCGCGAACGTCGTCGTCTCCTCGCCCGACGTGACGACCGGCGAGACCTACACGGTCACGACACCCGCCGGCTCGACGACCGCCGTCGCCGGCGAGTGGACCGGCGGCGGCATGGGCGGCCGGACCGGCGGGGGCCGCCCGGGCACCCAGGACGGCACCACGACCCAGGACGGCACCACCGAGTCCTGACCCGTCCAGGCCCGAACGCTCTGCCCGGCGGCCACCACAGGCCGCCGGGCAGAACGCTGCCCGCCGACGCTGAACCGTGGTCGTTCCTTCAGCCTTGCGGAGTCGGGTACGCGGCGTCCTCGAGTCTCAAGCCCGCGGGTCGGGTCCGCGGCGCGGGTGGCCTCGGTGCTCGGGGCTGCGGCGCCGTCACCCCGGTCACTCGGCCGTGGGTTCGAGGAGCGCCGCTCTGACGCCCCTTCGCATCCGAGCCCACCCCCACCGCTCGGCGATCGTCTCGCCCGGGACGTCGGTCGCCGCTTGCGACCATCGGGTTGCCCGCCGGAGCAGGGTGCCCGTGGCGGCTCGGCGCGAGGCCGACCAGGCCGTCCTGGTGGGTCGAGCAGGCGACGCGGGTTCGTCCCGCGCGCCGGACGCGCCCGAATCACCTGCTCGACGTGACGGCGCCGCGACCGGCGACCGTCCCGCGCGCGAGGTCGCGCGGCCTGGGCCGAACGCACCCGCGGGCGGTCGCCCACGGTGAGGACCGACCAGGGCGGGACGACGTAGGGCGGGGTGGGTGGTGGTGCCGCGTCGTGGCGGGCCTGGCGGGAGCCGCGAGGAACG